>JAISRW010000146.1 GCA_031273405.1 Treponema sp. | reverse complement strand
GCTCCACCCGGGGATCCCGTATGACCGAAAAATAGGGCATAATGGGCATTAATGCTGATGATTGTTCTTCCATGATGGTTCCCTCCCAGAAAACCATGCCAAGTATAGTCTTTTCTCGGGTTATTTTATATGCGCTCGCCCTGGCCTGGGGGGGCTTTGCAAGAAATAGAAATCTTGCTATAATTATGATAGGGTAATTTTGTATCAGACAGCGCAAACTATTCAAGCCATGAGTGAAGAAAAAGCAGACCAGGCTTCCGCGGCGGGACCGGCGGTTGACGAGCTTATTCAGAAGGCCTATAGCAGCCTGAAAGGCGCGGACAGCGACGGAGCTCTTGTTTTCCTTCAGGAAGCCTTAAAAACAGACTATGAGCATCCTGAGGTGCTGTGCGCCCTGAAATGCCTTTCCTGGTGGCTTGAACGGGTAAAAAAACTGGAGGATTTCCACGATCCCTTTGAACAGGGTGAGTTTTTGATTTCCCAGTGGAAAGCCTTCAACGGTTTCCTGGATCGCATAGGCCAGGCCAGCGATCCCTGTCTCTATGCCATGAGGCGTTTTGTATTTTCCAGGGCTTTGAATTTATTCCAAAGCCTTCTGGGAGAAAGGGCAAACCAACAGGACCCGGGACTCTTGTTCCTGGTTGGCCGCTGTTTTAAGGGGGTAGGCAATTACGACGAAGCAATAAAATACCTGGAGCAGGCTTCCCGGTTCAGGCGGGAGGACAGCGCCACCCTGTCGGAACAGGCGGATGTCAACGCCCTCCTGGGGGATGTGCGGGCAGCCAAGGTGCTTTTCAGGGAGGCCTTTTTTCTGGACCCCCAGGGAGTCGACCTCACATCCATGGAGTCTGAAATGATTATCCGGCTTCGGGACAAGGTAAAAGAATTGGGGTTTTCCGGCCTCCAACTGGCCGAATGGATTCCCGTTTACGGATGTATATGGGGGGTTTTTTCGGTAAAGCGGGAACTGAAGCCGGCGGAATTAGGGAGGCTGAAGCAGACCATCCTGACCCTGGAAAGCGAATTCCGGAGCCGCCAGGAAGGGAACGGGCCGGTTAAACCCCGGCTCATTAACCGGTACTTTTGGCTCATCGATCATTATGAGTATGTTCGGGACAAAGGGGATCTGGTGGAACAAACCATGCGGAAGATCAAATTTGTCGATCCCGCTGTTTATGAACAGTATAGAAATTAAACGGAGCTTTTAGAAGCTTTCCCGTCGAACCGCTGAACCACCGAACCGAAGGTTCGCGATTTGCGATTCGCACTAACCGGGTGTTGGGAAAGGCTCTTTATCCAAATAGGGTTCTTTTGGGACATCGGTTTTGAAAGAACTTCCTTAGAAAATCCGTAAAAGCGGAGCATTTTGTGCAGCTTTGCGGAAACTTTTGGTTCCGGCGAAGCCCGATGAAGCCCGATCTGCCCCGTAGGGGCTTAGGAGTTAAGAGATGTCTGAAGTTGAAACAGTAAGTTCAGCAGCTGATAGTCAGGATTCAATAGCTCTCCTTAAAAATGTTAAGGAAATGTTGAATGAGGAAAAATGGACCCGGGCTACCCTCAGTAATTATTCAACCAACCAGTTTAAGGAATTGGATAATATTCTTAAGGAAGCCCGGGAAGGCAAGGAAGGCCGTTGCGACAATGAATTAAAAAATCTCTGTGACGAACATCTGGTCCACACCAAGAACAGCATCATAGCTCTTTACCTGGGGGGCATGGTGGCTCTTTCTCAGCAGATCATCGACGATGCCGCCATGATCAACCTGGTTACCATCTTTGTGGACAACCATAAATGGGGGATAGTCAAGTACCTGTGCGAAAGGATCCTGGATTACGGGGAATCCAAATTCGCCCTCCGCACCCTGGGGGACTGTTACAAAAACGAAAATGACGAAGAGGCGGTTTACAGAGTCTGGGAACGCCTTGTAAAGGTAGACTACGAAGAGGCGGACCTGACCAAGGCCCTGGCCGAGCACTTTGAAAAAACCGGAAACAAAGAAAGCGCCATAGACTACTACAAAAAAGCCCTCCACCGGTATAATGTTAAGCAGCTTTTCAGCAATGTTAAAGAAATCTGGGAAAAGCTTCTGGAATACTGCCCGGAGGACATAGACTTTTTTCTTCATGTGCAAAAACGGATTGCCAAATACTTCGACGCGGAAAAAGCCGGGACCCTCCTTAAGGACGTATACAGGGAATGCCTCAAGCGGGAGGATATCAATACAGGCATATCGATCCTGAAAATCATCCTTGAATACGATGAGGATGATAAACAGGCCCGCAAGGACATTACCGAGTGTTTCAAGAAAAAGTACGCCGATCACAGCCAGCTTGAGGAATATATACGGATCTCGAATCTTTCCCAAAATTACCGCAATGTTCACGAGGCCATCGCGAACTTTGAAAAGCACATCGCTTTTGACAAGGGTAATTTTGTATTCCACCGGACCTGGGGAGTGGGGAGAATAGCCGGCGTTCAGGGCGACAATATCGTCATTGATTTTGCCAAAAAGCGGGAACATTCCATGTCCCTTAAAATGGCGGTTAACGCCCTCCAGACCCTGTCGAAGAACCATATATGGGTCCTCAAGGCCACCTGGAAAAAAGAAAAACTCCACGAGAAAATCAAAAACGATCAGATATGGGCCCTTAAAACGGTGATTAAGAGCTTTAACAATTGCTGCGATCTCAAGCATATCAAGGCCGAACTGTCGCCGGCTGTGCTGTCGCCGGGAGAATGGACCGCCTGGAGCACTAAGGCCAGGGAAGTTCTCAAATCGGACCCCTCCTTCGGCGTAGATCCCAATAACATCGATCTCTTTACGGTCAGGGACAGGCCGAACAGCATGGGGGAGAAGCTATACAACGAATTTAAGGCCGAACGGAGCTTCTTCGACCGGGCCCAGACCATACGGGATTTTGCGGCCCAAAAGGACGCGGAACTGGATTCTGAATATTTTACCGAAATGTTCACGTATTTTTCCGGGTATCTTAAGTCCTATAACCAGGTAAACGAACAGGTGGTAGCTTCGTATCTTTTGGTCAAGGATCTGGTAGGCCTCTATCCTCATCTGGGGGCGGGGCTTAAAATGAATTTCATCGAAATCTACAGCGGCATAGAAGATACGGCGGAAATCTTTCTTAACCTGAAGGACAACAAACTAAAAGAAGAATTCCTCCAGCATATCAAGCTCTTCATTCCCGGCTGGGCCGATATTTTTATCAGCCTTTTCCCCCGCTGCCCCCTGGCTTCCATCATCTTCAACCTTCAAAAAGAAGGATTCGACGATAAGCTCCTGGCCCTGACAATTAACTGTTTTGAAAACTTTCGGGAATACCGCGAAGCGGTGGTGTGGCTCTTTAAAAACGCCTCCGGCGAGGAGTGGTATAAAAAGGCGGCCGTCCCCTACGAGAAACAGCTCATCACCCTTATTCATATCTTTGATATCACCTATAGGGATATTGAAAACCGCAGGGATGCTTCGGAAAACCGGAAGATCAACAAGCAGATATATAACATCCTTTTTAAAGAAGGGGTCTTTAATGCTGTCATTGACACCGCCGATCCCGAAACCATCATCCGGGTTTATACTTTCATCAATGATGTGAAAGATCTGGACCCGGCGGATAAAATGGAACTCCGCAGCCGGATTCTCAAAAAATATCCGGACTTCAAATTCTTCGGCGACGAAGAAAAGAAAGCCGTTGTCCTGGGGCTCATCGTCACCCTTCCCAAATACCAGGAAAAACAGCGGCAGTTGGCGTCCATCATCAGCGAGGAAATACCCGCCAACTCCAAGGAACTGGAATTTGCCAAATCCCTTGGAGACCTCAGGGAAAACGCCGAGTACAAGGCGGCCCTGGAAAAACAGACCATCCTTAACGCTACAATGGCAAAGCTCAGCGAAGATTTGGAAAGGGCCCAGTTGTTCGATCCTGCTGCCGTCAATACCGGCAAGGTCTCCTTTGGGACCAAAGTTACCCTGCTCAACCGGGGCAGCGGGGAGCGGGAAGAGTATACCATCCTGGGGCCCTGGGAGTCCGATCCCGTCAACCGGGTCATCTCCTATATGTCGCCCTTTGGTGGAGCCATGCTGAATAAAGCCGTAGGGGAGCAGGCTGATTTTTCCATCAATGATGAGACGGCTTCCTATATCGTTGAGTCAATATCCGCGGCTCTATAGAGAGGCGGAATTTAACGGCATTAAACAGGAGGCTTTCCCAAAACCGTAGGCTTTCAGCGCAGGGTTAATGAGTTTTGGGACAGGCTCACAGGAGAAACGTTATTATGAAAAAACCTTTGTTCCTGATTATGCTTATGCTGGGCATTGTCTTTTTAGTCCCCGCCCAATCGGGGGAGGCTATAGACCTGGTTGTGCTCCTGGATACCTCGGCCAGCATGAGCGATTCTTACAGGGCGGTGAGCGATTATCTTATCGGGCCTTTCTTGAAGGAATTTTTAAGAATCGGCGACACCTTCCATCTGATTTCTTTTTCATCCTCTTCCAAGCTGGAAATATCCCGCCGGGTAGAAGGAGTGGGGGATGTGGAAACCATCATCGGCCGCATCCTGCTGATGTATCCCCTGGACCCTTCTTCCGATCTTTCCGGGGCTTTAAGCTTTGCCGAGCATTACGCTTCTTCTATTCCCACGGAGAGGCGCAAGAAAATCGTCCTTGTTTCCGATGGCAACGGGAATTCCGCCGCGGCCCAGGGCTTGATTGCCGAAGCTTCTGCCCGCTTAAGCGGGCGGGGCATGGAGCTCCAGCATGTCAAGGTTCCCATTAGCGGAACCCCCCTTGCCTCGGGAAGGCCGCCCGCCCGCCCCTCCCCGGAGCAGAGGCCGGCTCCTCCCCCGGAAGCCGCCTCTCCCGCAAGACCGGTCCCGCCGGTGGAAGCGCCCCCTCCCGCAAGGCCGGCCCCGCCGGCGGAAGCCGTCCCTCCCGCAAGGCCGGTCCCGCCGGCGGAAGCCGCCCCTCCCGCAAGGCCGGCCCCTCCGGCGGAAACCGGCTCTCCTACGAGACCGGCCCCTGCCCAGGGAACCCCGCCGGCCCAGGCTCCTTCCCCCGGGGATCAGCCGGCCCCTCAAGCCCGGACCCCGGAGGACCGGCCGGTTCCTCCGGCTTCCCAGGATGCCGGCAGTCCCGGCCCGGATGAAATTCCGGAAAGCCTCCCCCCCGAAGCTTCAAGCGGCCTTGTCCGGGAGGAGACGCCTCCTCTCCGGGCCGGTTCCGGTGAGAGCCCGGATATACCCCAAACCCGGCAGGCGGTTCCTCCCCGGCAAACGCCCCGGGAGGAGACTCCCCGGCAGCCCGCCCGGGGGGTGTCTTCTTCCGGCGGGGGAGAAGGGATTTTCGCCGGCCTTTCTCTTCCCCTTCCCCTCATCATAGGGCTCGGAATCGGGGCTCTTTTGATCCTGGCCCTGGTCATCTTCCTTGTGGTCAGGAACCTTCACGGTTCTCCCAAGCGGGTCATGGCCGCCGCCACTGCGTCCGGGGACAATCTGAAGCGCGTGGAAGAAGAGCGGGAAAACCAGAAGCGGAGCGCCGAGATGATGTCCGGTTTCGCCGCAAGCCGGAAAAAATCCGAGTCCCTTCCCCTTTCGTATCCTCCTCCCAAACCGAAACCCATGCCCAGGGACAAGCCCGATGATCAATCCTTTGACAACGGGCCGCCTATGTTGTCGCTTTTTGTGGAGGATCAGAATACCGCCATAGGCAGAAGAAACATTCACGCCCTTAAGCCGGGCTATACCTTCAGCGTAGGGGGAGGAAAATCCGATTTTCTCATTTTCCTTGTGCCCATACCGCCTCGCATAGGGGAGGTGCATTTTGACGGGAAGCAATGTACTTTTATCCCCCGGAAGCCCCAGTATTTCCCCGACATTGGTTCCCAGGCGGTCTCCAATTGCATCGGAAAAACAATACGGGTCATTTCGGACAAACGCTACGAACTGCACATCAGGATGGAGCGCTATGAGGACCCCCTCAAGGCCTTGAATAAACTGCTCCATTCCATCTCGGTATCCGGGGAAGTTGAGCATTAGGAGCCGCGGATCTTCGGTCCGGCTGCGTTTGTAGGTTTTCATGGCTTTTTTAGTTAAAAAAGCCATGAAAACCACGATTATTGGGCATCCGCGAACCAAAGGTTCGAACGGAGTTTGTAAGGTAAATCGAACCATAGGTTCGCAGCCGCCGATTAGGCGGTTTTTTGAGATTTTATGCGCAAAGCCCCACAAACTCCTAGCGCTTTAACAAAGGGGGCCGCCGCCGCCCCCTTTCGTTCCCAACGGCTCATGGAGGGGCAAGCCCCTTGGGACTAAAGCCCCTTAGCTAAAAGCCCCTCCGTTCCGCCGATTGCGCCACGGTAGCGGCGGCCCTATCCCCCGCAGGCGACTGAATAGTTATCTAATTCTTTATGGTCAAATTTTTTCAATTCGGTAGTTTTTAAAGATTTTAGGCAAATGGTTCCGCTTCTGCCCTGACGGTTGTCTTGATACTAAAAGCCAGTCTAACCTAAATTCTATACTATAAATTAAATTGTACATATTTATATATATGGAGGCTTTCCCATCGAACCGAAGGTTCGCGGTTCCCGCTAACCGGGTTTTGGGAAAGCCTCTGAGGCGGTTCCATCGGACCGAAGGTCCGCAATGTCAGATTTTGGAACCGCGACCTTAAAAAGCGCAGTTTCGTAAGCCGTAGGCTGAGAAACTGCAAGAGCCGGTGGCATCGGACTGTAGTCCGCAATAACCAATTTTGGAACCGGCTCCTCTATATACGAATTTAAAAAAACGTCGGAGTGCAGGAGAGCTGCTTACAGATTGGTTTAACAAGGAGGGCTGTGAAGTTTTTTCGCTTTTATCCTGAGCGCCCCTCCCCCGCAAACGTATAGAGGTTTGTGTGGAAAACGGTCCTGTTTTTAGCTGCGACAGAGGATAGGCCAATGAAGTCCGCACCGTTCAGTGTATTTTTGTTAATAATCCTGGTTCTTTTGATTCCTCCCCTGGGGGCCCTGGATTTCGGCGTCAGGGTGCGGCCTTATATGGCCATCCCCCTGGGGGATACCCGGGAGCTCTTTTCCTTCGGCGGCGGGGCGGACGCTGTTTTCGACCTGGATATTTCCAGCATCCTGAGCAATCCCCTGGATCTGGGGTATTCGGTGGGGCCGGAGGTTTCCTATAACTATTTTACGTTTAACGCCGAGGGCGGCATGAGCCTCCTTGCAGGGGGGCTGGGCCTGAGCCTTTTCTACCATATCAACCGGATCAATTTGAAGGCCGGGGCTTCTTTCGGCTTGTTTAACGCCAGCTATAGGATAGACAACCTGACCCTGGACTATTCCAACACCTGGTGGACATACTCCGGCGAAGCCGGTTTCAGGTTTTCCCCCGGCTTTATCCTCTCCGGCTACGCCGGCTACCGCAGCTATAATTACCAGCCCGGGAACCCCCTGTATACCGGGTTTTTTGCCGGGATTACCGCCCGGCTGGCCTTTGAGACCGGGGAGAGAAGCGGCGCCGTCGAGGTGGAACTGGAGCAGGCCGAGCCGGTTTTGCCCATATACCTCGGGCTATACCGGGAAAACCGGATCGGGACCCTGCGCATTACCAATCGGGAGTCGGCGGAGATCCGCAATGTCACCGTGAACTTCGGCGCGGGGAACTATACCGCCTCGCGCTTCCCCTGCGGGACCATCTCCCGGCTCGGCAAGAACAGAACCGCCGAAATCCCCCTGTACGCCGATTTTTCGGCCCAGCTCCTCAATATCTCGGAGGACGGCAGAATCCCCGGAGAGCTGGCGATACGCTACGAGCTTTTGGGGAGCGGGCGCGTCCGGACGGAGACCGTGGTTGTCTCGGTCTATAACCGGAACAGCTTCCGCTGGCTCGATCCCGCCGCCCTGGCCGTTTTTGTCTCCCCCACGGCCCCGGAGACGCTGGATTATTCAAAATATATCCTGGGCCTGGCCCGCAACCAGGTGCGCACCGGGTTGAACCGGAAAATGCAGCAGGCGGTTTTCCTCTTCGAGGGCCTGAGGGCGGCGGGGATCGTCAACTCGAAGGATCGCCAAACCCCCTACTCCCAGTTCCACCGGGACCCGGAGCTTGTGGATTATATACAGTTCCCCTTCCAGACCCTGGCCTACCGCTCGGGAGATTTGGACGATCTGGGGCTGCTGTTCGCGGGCGTCCTTGAGTCGGCGGGCATCAGCGCGGCGCTTATCCCCGTAAACGACGAATTCATCGTGGCCTTTGCGCCGGATATGAGCGAATCCTCTGCCGCCGACTTTTTTAGCGATTTGGGGAACTTGCTCATTATCGACGACAGGGTCTGGATACCCCTGGCCATGTCGTCCCTGGCGGAGGGCTTTATCAACAGTTGGTATAACGCGATAAACCGCATCAACGATACGATTGCCGGCGGCGGCGAAGTGAACTTCGTGGTCCTCGCAGACGCCTGGGCCTCCTACCCTCCCGCCGCCCTGACCGCCCAGGACATACGGTACGACAAGCCTTCGGAAGACGGTGTCGCCCGGCTGGCCGAAACCAACATGCTCCGCTATATTTCCGCGGAATTCGGCCCCAAAATCCGGCAGGCCCAGGAGGACATCAAGGCCCAGGGCGGGTCCGCCGTCCTGTACAACAGGCTGGGCCTCCTGTATATCCGGTCGGGGATGTACAACGAAGCCAGGGCCGAATACCAGCGTTCCGCGGCCCTGGGTTCCGCGGCGGCTATGGTGAACCTGGGCAGCCTCGCGGTGATGAGCCGGGACTTTGGCGGTGCCGAACAGTGGTTCAGCCGGGCCTTGCAGGCGGACCCCGGCAACCAGGGCGCCCTGAACGGCCTCAGCCGGCTTGCCGGCCGCAGCCTGGATGAGCGGGAAAGCCGATGATAGTTTGGAAATGGGAAGGCAAAAAAAATCCCCGGGGACAGACGGCCCGATCCTGCCTGCGCCGGGGCGCGGCGGTTTTGCGGATCCTTCTGCTCCTGTCCGCCATAGGCCCCCAGAAAGCGTTTCCCGAATCCGGCGTTTCCTTCCGCGTCCACGCCGGCCGCCAGATCCCGGACCAGGGGGAATATTTTTCCAGCGGTCTGGATCTGGAGGCCGCCCTGGACTGGCGGATGCTCAGCTTTTTCGGCGCCAGCCTCCAGGGGGGCTATTCCATGATACCCACCCTGGGGAGCAAAAGCGTCTCGATACTGGACGCGAGAGCGGGGCCCTTCTTGCTATGGCGGCCCCTCAGCCGGTTCAGCCTGGCGGGAGAGATAACAGGGGGCCTTTATTCGGCCTCCTGGAACGAGCGGTCCATCTCGGGCCTGAGCATGGGCGCCAGGATCTCGGCCAACTGGCACCTGACCCCTTCGATTTCCCTGGCAGGCTTCGGGAGCGTCAAAAAGTACGCCTACTCCCCCAGCGCCCTGATGAACACGATAACCGCCGGGGTGGGGGTTTCCATCAACCTGAGCGAAGCCCTCAGAAACGAAACCCGGATCCGTATGGAAAAGCTGTCCCAGAACATGGTGTTCCCCGTGTCCTATGCATGGTACAACGAGAACCCCTTTGCCGTGGTGCGGATTACGAATAACGAACCCAATGACATCACCATGGTGAACACGTCGTTCTTTATGGAACAGTACATGTCCCAGCCCAAGCTCTGCGGCACAACGGCGGTCCTCAAACCCGGACAATCGGTAGACGTGCCGGTCACCGCCTTTTTTAACGAGTCCATGATGGCCCTGACAGAAAACATCGCTGCCAGCGGCAGGATCATCGTGGACTACCGCAGCCTGGGGACGGCCAAGCAGGCCCGGATCGCCATAGAGATACCGGTCTACCACCGGAACGCCATGAGCTGGGACGACGACCGGCGGGCCGCCGCCTTTGTGTCCGCCAGGGACCCCGCGGCCCTGTGGTTTTCGCGCTATGTTTCGTCGGTGGTGCAGTCCAGGCTGCGGCCGGGAATCAGCCGGAACATACAGTACGCCCTGGGGCTTTTTGAGACCCTCAAGGTATACGGCATCAACTATGTCGTCGATCCTTCAAGCTCATACATCGAGCTTTCCGCGTCCGGCACAAGCCTGGACAGCCTGAACTACCCCTACCAGACCCTGATGTACCGGGGAGGGGACTGCGACGATCTTGCGATACTCTTCAGCTCCCTCCTGGAAGCCGCGGGGATCGAAACCGCCTTTATCACGATTCCCGGCCATATTTACATGGCCTTTGATCTGGGAATGACCGAAGCGGAGGCGCGGCGGGATTTTTACGCCCCCCAGTACCTGATTTTTGACCAGGGGCGCGCCTGGGTCCCCCTGGAAATCACCATACCCGGGGAGGGCTTTTACCGGGCCTGGCGCATAGGCCTCAAGCAATGGAGCGACAACGACCGGCGGGGGGCCGCCCGGATCTTCCCCATGCACGAATCCTGGAAGCTCTACCCGCCGGTGAGCGTCCCCGGCGCCTCTTCCCGCCTGGTCCTGCCCGGAGAGGCGGAGACCGCCCTAGCCTTTGACCGGTCCGCCAACGAGTACGTCGAAGCAGAGATCCGCTCCCAACTCCTTGCGATCCGGAGCCGGCAGGCGGCGGGCGGGGAAAGCCGGACGCTCAACGAGGAAGGGGTGCTGTACGGCCGCTACGGCGTGCTGGACAAGGCAATCGACCGCTTCCGGCAGGCCGCCCGGCAGGGCAACGTCCACAGCATGGTGAACCTGGGGAACGCCGCCTTTCTCCAACAGCGCCGGCAGGAGGCCGTCTCCTATTACCAGGAGGCTCTGGCTTTGCAGCCCGACAACGCCCTGGCGCTCCTCGGCCTGGCCCGCTGCTCCTATGAGATCAACGATTTTAGGGCTTCCGACACCTACTACGCCGGCGTCCGCCGCCTGGACCCGGAACTGGCCGCCCAATACGCCTATCTCGCTTCGTTCTTTGAAAGCCGCGGCCGGGGCTTCTCCCTGGCCGACAGGCTGGGCAACGCCCCTTGGAGCCTCCCCGCCGCCCCGGCCGAAGCGGCCCCGCCCGCTCCCCCTGGCCGGGAGCTCCCCGCCGCGCCTCCCGGCGGCATTCCCTCCCCCCGGGAGGCAGGGGAAGGCGGAGCGGGCCCGTACCGGGGCCTGACGGGCATGCTGTCCATAGGCGGCTCCCGCCTGGGCTCCGCCTTTATCGGACCGCCGGCCGCGCCCCCCTCCGCCCCCGCGCCTTCCGGCGGCGCCCCCGGGCCTTCGGGGGAACCGTCTGAGGCTTCCAGGGAACCATCCGGGCCTTCCAGGGAACCGTCCGGGCCTTCGGGGGAACCGTCTGAGGCTTCCAGGGAACCATCCGGGCCTTCCAGGGAACCGTCTGAGGCTTCCAGGGAACCGTCTGAGGCTTCCAGGGAACCGTCTGAGGCTTCCAGGGACCTGTCTGAGCCTTCCAGGGGCCTGTCTGAGGCTCCCAGGGACCTGTCTGAGCCTTCCGGGGGCCTATCTGAATCGTCCAGGGAACTATCTGAGGCTTCCAGGGAACTATCTGAATCGTCCAGGGAACTATCTGAATCGTCCAGGGAACTATCTGAATCGTCCAGGGACCTGTCTGAGCCTTCCAGGGACCTGTCTGAGCCTTCCAGGGACCTGTCTGAATCGTCCAGGGACCTATCTGAGCCTTCCAGGGACCTATCTGAATCGTCCAGGGGCCTATCTGAATCGTCCAGGGACCTGTCTGAAGCTTCCAGGGACCTGTCCGGGGCTTCCGGGGACCTGTCCGGGGCTTCCGGGGACCTGTCCGAGGCTTCCGGGGGACCGTCCGGGGCTTCCGGGGAACCGATCGAAGCAAGCGGTAGGGGTGGAAAACCGCGATCCGCCCTCTGGTGGGTTCTGGGCGGTATAGCCACCGCGGGGGGGCTGGTCTTGTTAGCGGCGGGAAAAGCCGGGAGAAAGCCCGGCTCGCGGCAAGAGCGGAGCAGCAAGGATAAAGCGGGAAACGAAGATACAGAACGAGGATAACGATGGAAAGGAAGAATCAGAGAAACAAAACGGGCGCCCCTTTGTGGGCCGCCCTTGGTTTGGCGGGAATGCTCTTGCTGGCATCAGGCTGTGATAATTTTATGATCGATGACGACGGCGGGGGCTTTAAAAAAGGCATAGAAGACGAGGTCTGGGAAGCCAACGCCCCCCCGGTGGCCGTGAGGTTTCTCAATTCCGTCAA
>JAISRW010000145.1 GCA_031273405.1 Treponema sp. | reverse complement strand
GCGGAACTGGTGAGCGCCAGCCGGGAACAAACCCTGGAAAGGGTACGGGGTCTTTCCTCGCTCTTATACAGCGCCGTCCAGTCCAGGCTGGAAAGGATAAAGCTTTTGGCCAGGCCCTTCAGCCTGGAGGATCTGGAGTACCGCTTCCGGGCCATACTCCAGCCCCGGCTTATGCGCTTTGACGACGCCAAGGAAAGCCTGCTTCACAACTTCCAGTTTCTTCTGGAAGATCTTCGCCGCCGGCTGGATCTGGTCAGGACCGGCCTTGAGGCGGCCAGCCCCTTGGCGGTGATGGAGCGGGGCTTCTCGGTGGTAATGGCGGAAAAAACCGGCAAGGTGATCCGCGGTTCTTCGGAGGTTAAAGAAGGGGACAGACTTTTGATCCGGCCCCTGGAAGGAATGTTTGCGGCGGTAGCCGACAAAGAGGAGCTTTTCCCAAAACTCGGTTAGTGCGAACTTCCGGTTCGATGGGAAAAACTTTCGAAAAAGCGGCCTAATCGGACTAAAGTCCGGCCCGCTTTTTCATTTAAATTTAAGCTTGCTTTCCCAAAACTGAAATTTTGGGAAAGCCTCAGAGGTATAAAATGGCAAAAAGCGGCAGGACGGGAGAAACAAAAAGAACCTTTGAAGAAAGGCTGGAACGGCTTGAAACCCTGGGGGAAGAAATCCGTAAGCCCGACATCCCTCTGGACGAGGCGCTCAAGGCCTTTGAGGAGGGCATAAAGCTGGCCCGGACTCTGGAAAAGGATCTTGAAAAAATCGAAAGCCGCGTGGAAATCCTCATGAGCGGTTCGGAGCTTAAAGCCGACGAGCCTCCCGAGCTCGGGCTTTTTGACAGCCAAGGATGACGGCCCCCGCCGGGACCCTGGCTCCCCCGGCAATCCGGGTTCTGCCCCCGGAAGAAGCCAAGAAGATCGCCGCGGGGGAAGTGATTGACAAGCCCGCTGCCCTGGTGAGGGAATTCATCGACAACGCCATCGACGCCGGCGCCCAACTTATCGAAACGGTGGTTGAGGAGGGCGGGATATTCAAGACCGAAGTCAGCGACGACGGGAGGGGAATGGGGAAGGAGGATTTGGAACTCTGCATCCTCACCCACGCTACCAGCAAGATCCGTTCCATGGAGGATCTTAGAACCGCCGAGACCCTGGGTTTCCGGGGAGAAGCCCTGGCGGCGGCGGCGGCGGTTTCGCGCCTGGAGATCCTCAGCTCCCTTGACGGGAGGGAAGCCTGGAAGCTTAGCGCCGGCCCGGAGGGGAAGAACCCCGCCCGGCTTGAGCAGAGCCGCCGCAGCCGGGGAACCAGCGTCAGGGCACTGGGGCTCTTTGACACCATACCCGCCAGGAAGCGCTTTTTAAAGCGGGCAGGAAGCGAGGCCGCCTCGTGCCGGCAGATCTTCAACGAGAAGGCCATGGCCTTTCCCGGCATAGGCTTCCGGTTCATCCAGGACGGCAGCCTCAAGGCTTTTCTGCCTCCCGCCAATTCCTTTAAAGAGCGGTTTATCCAGATCTTCCTGACCGGAGAAGAAGGAAGCTTTCTCCATGAGATCGCCGCGGGGGGCGACGGGTTTTCCCTCAACATTGTGGTGGGAGGGCCGGAGATTTTCAGGAACCACCGGCGGCAGCAGTTTGTCTTTGCCAACGGTCGGCGCATTCAGGATTATTCCCTCATCCAGGCTCTGGAATACGGCGTTCAGGGCTGGTTCCCCAACGGCATCCATCCCCTGGGGGCTGTGTATATCGATATCGATCCGGCCCTAGCGGATTTCAACATCCACCCCGCCAAACGGGAAGCCCGCTTCGCCGACCCCGGCGCCATCCACCACGCGGTTACCCAGGGGCTGAGGGATTTTTTCCGCCACATCAACGCGGTCTCCTCATCCCCCGCCAAACAGGGCGGGGAAGCCGGCGGCTATCTCGCCCTGGAGGCCCTTTTTGAAAAGCCCCCTTCGCCTCCGCAAACCGGGGCCCCCCTTCGAGGGGAAGCTTGGGCCGCCGAAACGCGCCCCCCCTACGGGCCGGAGCGAATCAGGGCGGGGGAAAAACCGGCTCCCGGGGAAAGCCTCTCCCCGGCAAAGCCAAGGTTTCTGGGGCGGATTTTCGATCTCTTCATCCTGATAGAAAAGGGAGACCGGCTCTTTATCATCGATCAGCACGCGGCCCACGAGCGCATACAATATAACCGCTTTATTTCGGGCCCCATAGACGAACAGGAACTCCTGGTGGCCATCCCCTTCGACACCGAAAGCCTCGAAGACGACGCCTTCCTCAAAACCCGGAAGGACGACCTTGCCAGGCTGGGCATACGCATAGAAGCCGCCGAGGGCGGAGGCTGGCGGGTCGAGGCCCTGCCGGATCTCTGGCGGCTTTCGGACGCGGAAACGGTCAGGGAAATCCTAGGCCTTAGAAGCGCCGGGGCAAACATGGCCGAACGCTGGGCCGCGACCCTCTCCTGCCGGCGGGCGGTCAAAGACGGGGACTATCTGGACGAGGGGGCCGCCCTGGCCCTGGCCGAAGAAGCCCTGAAGCTGCCTGTCCCCCTCTGCCCCCACGGAAGGCCCATCTGGCTGGAAATCACCAGGGAGGATCTTTTCAGGGCCGTGAAGCGGCTGTGAGCAGGGAATCAGGTTCTACCCGCGGTTCAGCCGGTACCAGTCGGTGATGCGTTTTTCCAGGGGCCTGAGTTCTTCCCGGCTTGGCTGGCGTATCCGCTCCCGCAGATAGGGGAGGATGACCCGCTCCTTGATAACCATCCAGTTCCGGGGGAGTATATTGGAGGGGGAAAGAAAGCTTTCGGGCGGCATGTGGCCCAGGAGGCCGGGGTAGAATTGGGGGAATATCTGTTCCGTCACCGTCCGCATGGAGGAGAAGCCGCCGCTTATGCCGAAGGATGTTTCGTTAAGGCGCGTGTCCTTGCTCGATTCCAGCAGAAGCCGCTGGGTATCGGTGTTGAAAAACCACTGGGTAAAGGCAAAGGCCGCTTTTTTGGCCTTGGCTTTTTTGTGAATCCCAAAATAAATAGTCCTCTCGTCTAGGGGTATGACTTCCTTTTCGGCAATCCAGCGGAAGTCGAGGACGCTTCTCCGTTCCGGGGCTAGGGTAAAAAACCGGGAACTATCCATGTAGGCGAAAAGGACGCGCCCGGAACTCACCAGTTTCGCCGTAGGTTCATTGAGGTATTTAAAGGCAAAATCATCTTCCGCCTGGATGCTGGTATTGGCCTCGGCGATCCAGGACTGAATCCAGACCATGGCCCGTTCCAGAGCCAGGGGGTCCCAGGCTATGGGGGATGCCTCCCTGAAGCCGGTATTGAAAAGGGTGGCGGTTATAAAGAGAAACTCATCGTTCCATGAAGGGGAAAAGCCCATCCGGGTATAGACGCCGTTGGTTTCGACATTGTGTGACTTTCCCTTCGTCATGATTTCTTCCATATCGATAGTAAAGGGATCCGACATGGACTGACCGTAATCTCTGGCAAAAACAATGGCCGGTATATTAAAGGCAACGGGGAGGAGGTACTGTTTGCCGTCGATGTTGCCCAGGGAGAGGAGCCGGGGATAAAAGGCGCTTTTTGAAATGCCGTTCTTGCCGTTGAAGATACTGTCCAAAGGGCTGAACAAAGCCCTGGTCGAGGCGCTTTTTAGCCAGCCGGCGGCCGCAATATCCGGGTATTCTCCCGGTTCGGTAAGCTTCTGCGCCGGAGACTCAAAATAGAGGGTTTCGACTTTGTAACGATCCTGGCTGGCATTGAAATGTTCGGCGTAAAAGACGAATTCGGGCCTGTCGGTCCAGAGCACCGCCGTATCGGATCTCCAGGACCCGCAGGAGGCAAGGACCGCAAAAAAGGCCGCCGCCGCTGCAAAGAGCGGCAGAGACAGCCTGATAGTCGGTTTCAGCATAACAAATCCTATTGTTCCTTTTTCGTGCTTGTCAATCCATGTTTTGACAATCCGTGTTTTGGATACTATGATCTAAGATAATGCTAATAAGAGACGCCCAAGTTACAAGATTGACTGAACGCATTGGCGAACATTACCGAATAAATATCTCGAACCGGTTTATTCGTCCTGTCCTGCTTCAACTTTCCCTGGATAAACAGTCCTGGGATTTACTGGATCTTCTTACCGAAAAGGTTGAACAATACCGCTACCAAGGCTTTGATCTTAATGAGCTTTACCGCCAAATTATAGCGGCCGCCCGTTTTGTGGCCGCCGCGCGGCGGGAACTGGTGCCGGGGATCAGGAACCGCCTCTCCAACAGTGCTTCCGGGTCCGACAAGGTCCTTCGTAACATGGCGATAAATAATTTTGCTTCCAATCTCCAGCTCTTTGCCGATCTGGTGAACGAGCTCTATGTAAACCTGGTGGAACAGGACAAAATCGGCTCTAAAGGCCGCCGCCCTCTCTATCTCAGTATGCCGGAGCTCCAGGATATAGGCCGTATGCTGGTAGGTTAGCAGTTTGTTGCGCTTCGCGTATAAACCTCGAAAACCGCCGATCAGGAGCCTCTTCGCCCGCTCATTTCATGGCCGCCGCCGTGTCGTAGTGGTCTTGTAGACCGGGGGAATTTGTTCCGCGTCCAGCCCGGCAAAGGCGACCCTGAGGCAGGTGTCCCCCAGGGCGACGACCCCTATCCCCTTCTTGCGGAGCAGTTCCCGGCGCAGGGCTTCGGCGCCTATCCCTTGGCATCTAAAACACATAAAATACCCCGAATTGAAGGGCAGGGGCTTTAATACCGGGTGATCCGGGTTTTTAGCCAGGAATTCCTTGACTTCGTTGTAACGCCTCTGCATCGTATCCTGAAACCCGGCCTTTTCCTTCGCCGTTCTGGGATCTTCCAGGGCTTTTATGATGATATGCTGGGCCGGGGTATTGGCGCAGGACACGGAAGAGCGTATGGCGCCGGTCAGTTTGACCATCAGGGCGTTGTAGTGTTCCCCGCTTAGGCCTTTGGAACCGAAGGTGACGAAACCTGTCCTGAGGCCCCAGACATAGTCTTCTTTGATGGGGCCGTCTATCTTAACCGCCAGAATCCGCTCGTGCCTGTCCGCCAAAAGGCTGAAAATAGATTCCTGGTAAATCTCCGGCTCATAGAAAAGGCCGAAATATGCGTCGTCGCAGAGAACCAGCACATCGGCGCCGCCTTCGGCCGCTTCAAGACAGAAACCGGCTATGGCTTCGGCCTCGGCCTTGGCGGGGGAATAGCCTGAGGGGTTGTTGGGGAAGTTGAGGATTACCCTGACCGTCCCTGTTTCGGCCTCTTCCCTGATAGCGCGGCCTATGGTTTCAAGGTCCAGGCCCGGCCCGGAGCCGATGAAAGGCACCCCCCGCATGATCCCGTTCCGGCGCTCCGTAAAGATGAGGCTGTAATTATCCCAGCAGGGATCGCAGGCAATTATAGAAGCCCCCTCTTCGAAAAACATGTCGGCCATGAAAGAAATGCCCGCGGTAAGTCCGGGGACAACCACCGGCAGGGATATTTTATCGGCTTTGAGGGAGGGGTTCTTTTGAAGGATCAGTTTTTTCCAGTCTGTCCTGACCTGTTCTACCCCGGCGGTGGGGGCATAGGCGACGGATTGTTCCGGAGTCAGCGTGGGCATGCTGTCGGCTATGGCCGACAAAATCATAGGCCTGCCCCCGCTATAGGCCATGCCTATGGTGGCGTTGGCCGTATAGGCGGCCTTCTGCGCTTCCCCGGACTGGGCTATAATGCCCCGGGGAAAATAAAAGCGGCTTCCCAAAGGGGATAGAAGCCGCCCCGCGATGGTTCCGTTTAATACGGAGTTGAGTTCAATTGCCAAGGGATGCATAATCTTCTCATCATCCTAAAAAATGAGAGTTTTTGTCAATACGGCGATATACGTAATATTGACAAATATAAAAAAGAAGAATATACTATTGTCATATAAGGAAGAATATATGAAAAAAACTCTGTTGGCGGCGCTGGTGATTGCGGCGCTGTCCGCCGGCTGCGCCGGGAAAAGCGGGACTCAGGGAGTGTATCTGCTCAACTTCAAGGCCGAGATCGACGCCCAGTGGAAGGAGACGGCGGCCCAGTTCACCCAGGAGACGGGCATCCCCATGAAGGTGGTAACCGCGGCCAGCGGCACCTATGAACAGACCCTGCGTTCGGAACTCTCAAAATCCGAACCGCCCACCCTGTTCAACATCAACGGCCCGGTCGGTTACCTCACCTGGAAGAACTACTGCGCGGACCTGAAAGATACCGCCGTGTACAGCTGGCTCCTGGACAAGAGCATGGCCATTACCGAAGGCGGCGGGGTTTACGGCATCCCCTATGCGGTGGAGACCTACGGCATCCTCTACAATGACGCGATTTTCCGCAAATACTTCGCCCTGCCGGACCGGGCGGTGAAGGAAATCGGCGACGCCAGGGATATCAAAAACTTTACCGTGTTAAAAGCGGTGGTTGAGGACATGGGTCTTCACAAGGCGCAACTGGGGATCGACGGGGTCTTCGGCTCCACGAGTTTCAGCCCCGGCGAGGACTGGCGCTGGCAGACCCACCTGGCCAACCTTCCCGTCTATTACGAGTACCGGCAGAAGGGCGTGGGGGATTTGGCGAAGATAGACCTCGCCTACGGCCCGAACTTCAAGAACATCTTTGACCTTTACATCAACAATTCCGTCACCGACCGGAAGCTCATCGGCGCGAAGACCGTGGGGGATTCCATGGCCGAGTTCGCCCTGGGCAAGGCGGCGATGGTGCAGAACGGCAACTGGGCCTGGACCCAGATCGCGGGGGAAGCGGGGAATGTGGTTAAACAGGAGGACATCAAGTTCCTGCCCATATACACCGGCGTCCCGGGGGAGGAGGACCAGGGGCTCTGCACGGGTACCGAAAACTTTATCTGCGTGAACAGCAAGGCGCCCGCGGCCAGCCAGGAGGCGTCGATTAAACTGCTGGAATGGCTCTTCAACACCCCCTCGGGGAAAAAGTGCGCCATGGAGAAGCTGGGCCTGGTGGCGCCCTTCAGCACCTTCGGTCCCACCGAGCGGCCGGACAATCCGCTGGTAAAGGAGATGTTCTACTATCTGGACAACCCGGCGCTTGTCTCGGTGTCCTGGAACTTCCCCACCTTCCCCAGCCAGGAATTCAAGAACGAGCTTGGGGCTGCCATGTACGAATACGCCATCGGCAGCAGCGGCTGGGATCATGTGGTGAAAACCTTTGT
>JAISRW010000120.1 GCA_031273405.1 Treponema sp. | reverse complement strand
GTTCCCGTAGAATTGGGCTCCTTATCCTCTTCCAGCACCTTAACCGGACAGGCCCGGACGCATAAATAGCAGCCCTTACATAATTCCCGGTCAATAACAACTTTCCCTCTCCTGGCCATAAATATTTACGGTCTCCTTACTAGTTTAGATAACAAAAACAGTTTACACAATCTAAAGGTAATTGACTTTACGGGGGAACGCCGGTTATTCCGTAAAAAAAACAGGAACACAGCGTACAAATTTCTTTGGGGGCCGGTCCCCTCATCCGCCCTCCATGGCGGATGAGGGGATCGGAGTTTGCTTCGCAAACTCCACCCAAAGCGGCCAAACAGCGGCATCCATGCCGCCCGGCCACCCCGCAAAGAATTTAGCGGCTGTGTTCCTGCTGGCTTACGGTATGACCGCCGCTAAGGATGGGGAAGACGGGGCCGTATACGCCACCGGGAACCGGGGCCGCCGCCCGCCCCCATGTGCCAATAACACCGCAACCGGGCGATCTTCCCCCATCCGATGGTACGCCGGACAAGGACGATCCCTATGCCCACCACGGTAAAATGCGCCGGGACAGGGCGATTCCCTGTGCCCCGGCGCTTATGGCGACTTAGAATAAATGTCAAAACGCCTCAGAGAGCCAATGCGTCAGTTACGGAAAAAAAGCGTTGATTGGAAGGCGGGGTATGTACCCCGCCAGTATAATAAATTTCCTATCCAACGAAGATACCTCGGGCGATCCCGAGGTATCTTCATCCCACCAAATTTGTCGTCCATCTCAGCCGGGGCATAGGGAATCGCCCTGCCCCGGCAGTATATTTACCGGCCGTTAATATTTCCCTCAGCCAGCCCCTGGAAAAACGCTGGGTTTCCTGCCAGGCCGAATCCCCGTCGGCCCTGTACGGCAGGGGTTCGGTGAGGGGGAAGCCGTAGAGGGACATACCCCTCATGAGGCGGCGCATAAAATCATCCCCGCCGCTGAATCTAATCTCCTCCGGCGCAAGACCTTCGGTTCCCGGCAGGGAACGTTCCGGGGAGAGGAGAATACCCAGGAAAGGAGCGCCGAGAAACCTGACATGGAGAGGAATACCCGACGCTTCCGGCAGTATGAGCAGGGCGCTGCGGCCGTTAAAGGTCTGGATATAGAGGCCCCCCAGTTCTCCGGCCCTAGCCGGGTTTTGGGGAGAAACTTGAAGGTACTGTCCCGGACCGTCGGGAACCATGGCTTCAATGCCGCGGTCCAGAGCCATCTTCCAGGCGGCAAGAAAAGCCTCCCGGACCTTCCCGTTCCGGGGCGCCCCCCAACCGTCCGGGGGCGGTCCCCGACCATCCGGGGGCGGTCCCCGACCGTCCGGGGGCGGTCCCCGACCATCAGGGGGCGGTCCCCGACCATCAGGGGGCGGTCCCGGAAGGGCGGGATGAGGCCGCATAGCATATAAATGCATATGAGGCGGTTCCAAAAGGTCGGATTTTGGAACCGCCTCACCTATTAAGGAGAAAAACATGGCGCACAGAAGCGATTATATTCCCCGGAACGACGGGGCATTCGACCGCCGGCACACGTTTATGAACCGGCAGCCTGTTGCGCTTCGCGCATAAAACCTCAAAAAATCTCCTGCAAGGCGATTGCGAACCATCGAACCATCGAACCATCGAACCATCGAACCGAAGGTTCGCGGTTCGCGGTTCGCGGTTCGACGCGGTTGTTTTTCTTTTCGCCTCTGCGGACCTTTGGTCCGACGTGTTTTTCGCGGTAAAAAGTAAAACCGCGGGGGTACAGTGCCTCCGGGGTGTTGAATTCTTCAAAATCATCGGTTATATTGAATGGTCAATGCGGACCCCCAAGGAGGAACTATGAAAGCGCTATTCATCGGCGGCACAGGAACCATCAGCGCCGCCATCTCCCGAAAGCTTGTTGAAAGGGGGTGGGAACTCTGGCTCCTCAACCGGGGGAACCGGAACGGCGTCCTTCCCCAGGGGATTAAGGAGATACGCTGCGACATCACCAACGAGGCGGAAGCGGCCGAAAAGCTTAAGGGCCTTTCCTTTGACGTGGCGGCCGATTTCATGGTCAAGCTGCCGGAGCAGGCCGAAAGGGATTACCGGCTTTTTAAGGGCAAGACAGGCCAGTATATTTTTATCAGTTCCGCTTCGGTTTATCAGAAGCCCCTTGCCGATTACCGGATCACCGAAAGCACCCCCCACGCGAACCCCTATTGGGATTATTCCCGGAAAAAGATCGCCTGCGAGGACTTCTTCCTCAAAAAATACCGCGACGAAGCCTTCCCCGTTACCATCGTGCTTCCCAGCCATACTTACGACGAGAGGAGCGTCCCCCTGGGGGTTCACGGGGCCAAGGGAAGCTGGCAGGTGGTAAAGCGCATGAGGGAAGGCAAAAAGGTGATCATCCACGGAGACGGTACCAGTCTGTGGACCATGACCTTTAACACCGATTTTGCCGAGGGGTTCATCGGCCTCATGGGCAACATCCACGCCCTGGGCGAAACGGTGCACATAACCTCCGACGAAAGCCTCACCTGGAACCAGATCTACCAGGCCGCAGCGTCGGCTCTGGAGGCGCCCCTCAAGGCGGTCCACATTTCCAGCGATTTTCTCCATGAGGCGGGCCCCTATGATTTCCTGGGCGGCCTCACAGGGGACAAGGCCAATTCGGTGGTCTTTGACAACTCAAAGCTCAAACGCCTGGTTCCGGGGTTTAACGCGGCCGTCCGTTTTGATCAGGGAATACGGAAAACCATAGCCTATGTTCTTTCCCACAAGGAATGTCAGATCGAGGACCCCGATTTTGACGCCTGGTGCGACCGGATCATCGCCGCCCGGGAACAAGCCCTAGCCGGCCTCAGAAGCTAGCAGCCGCGGACCTTCGGTCCGATTGCGCTTGTAGGTTTTATGGCTTTTTTCAAGGAAAAATGCCATAAAAACCACGATAAATGGGCTCCGCGAACCTTTGGTTCGAGCGCAGTTTGTAAGGTGAATCGAACCGAAGGTTCGCAATCGCCTGCATGGCGATTTTTTGAGGTTTCATGCGCAAAGCGCAGCAAACTGCTAGCAGCCGCGGACCAAATCTGCGGCGGACAAACCCCGGAGTGGACCCACATCCCCGCGCCTGCCCGCACAGCCACGGCCGACGCCTGCGCCGCCTAATAGACAAAGCCGCTCAAAGTCTATATTGTTATAGCTTCGGGGAAACAGCCTGGGGAAATGATATCTTTTGCTTCATTGGCTTCATTGGCTTCATTACATGGTAACGGTTTTTGACCTTGCGGAGAAAATTGGCTTTTCGTAATTCTTTATAGTGACGGCTGCGTAGATCTAAAGCGGCTTACCCAAACCTGCAGTTTTGGGAAGCCCTCCTTCAAGAAACGGTTATTTTTCCAACTCCTTGTGGAACTCGCCCTCGCGGACAAAGCAATGTCCGAAAACTCCCCGCCCGAAGCGCGTAAACTGCCGGGGCGGGAGGGTTATTTTTTGTGCTGATTTGAGGTAGAAAGTGATGAAAACAGTTTTGGTGGTGGATGATTCACGGATTATGCGGAACATCGTGAAAAACACCTTTCTCGAAATGCGTATTCCCTGCGGCTTTTTGGAAGCCGGCAACGGACGGGAAGCCTATGAGTTGTTACAGGAACATACCGTTAATTTGGTTCTCCTTGACTGGAATATGCCGGAGATTTCGGGGCTCGATTTTCTTAAAATGGTGCGCTCTATCGAAAATTATAAATACCTGCCTATCGTGATGGTTACCAGCGAGTCCGCCAAATACAATGTGATCGAGGCGCTTAAAAACGGCGCCACCGATTATATCATTAAGCCGGTCAATGAACGGAAATTTCTGGAAAAATTATCCAGAATCCCGTTATAAATTTAAGGACAGCACCATGGAACAATATATCCAGCCCTTTATCGATGTATGCAAAAACGTGTTTAAGGAATTTATCGGCGCGGAGCTTACCGTGGGGCGCCCCTACTTTTCGTCCAGGGAAACGGTGGACGAATGGGATATCTCCGCGGTGATTGGCCTGACCGGGGAAGCCCGGGGCGCGGTGGTCATCTCCATGAAGAAGGACCTGGCCCTCAAACTGACGGATATTCTGGCGGGGGGCGGCCACCAGGACGCGGACGAGGAAGTGGTGGACGCTATCGGCGAGATAATCAACATTATCGCGGGGAATGCCAAACAGGGGCTGGAAGCGGCTTTCAAGCTGGTTATTTCCCTGCCCACCATTGTCCAGGGGAAGGAACATTTGATTAAGTGGCCCAACGCCCAGACGCGGATTATCTGCATTCCCTTTACGATTTTCGGGAACCACGTGTTTAATCTTTCCGTGGCTATCCAATCGGTGAGGGGCGCGTAGATGGGAAAGTTACGGAACAGGCTGTTCGGGATCGTTACCAGCGGCAAATTCTCCGGTTCCCGGAGCCGCGCCGGGGACGAATCGGCGCTGGAAGAAATAGTCCGCTATGTGGTGCTCAACGCGGCCCTTATCCTCGGGGCGGGCCTGCTTATCGGCTTTGGAACCGCGGTTGTCCTGGGAGGGGAGGTCCTCCGGGGGGTCCTGGACCTGAGCCTCTCCCTGCTCTGCGCCGTCTCGTTTCTCCTCCTGCGGACCAAAATCCCGGCCATCATCCCCGGGCTTATCCCGGTGGCGCCCTTCGCGGTCCTCTGCGCCGCGCTGGTTTACCGGGGGGACGTTCAGGGGTTTTCGGGGATCTGGATCTTCGCCTATCCCCTCATCGCGGTCTTCCTTTTGGGGATTCTGGCCGGCAGCATCCTCTCCCTGCTGCTCCTGGCCGCCGTGGCGGTGATCGTCTTTGTCCCCGGTATGGCGGTTTTCGCCTACGAACCCGCCGCCGCTTTCAGGATAACCGGGGTTTATCTCCTGGTGTTTGTCCTGTCCATCGTCTACGAGCGCATCAGGATCGCCAAGGATCACTGGCTCAGGCAGCTTACCCTGGCGTTAAAGGCCGAACGGGACGAGATCGCCGTCATGAAGGATAACATCAGGGCCGGCCTCTTCCTGATAAACCGGGACTACGTCATCCAGCCCCAGTATTCCAAAGCCCTGGAGGACGTGCTGTCGGCCCGGGAATTGCAGGGGAAAAACTTTGTGGACCTGCTTTCGGCTTCGATTAATGCCAAGGAGCAGGAAGGGCTGCGGGATTATTTCACCATGGTGTTTAACCGCAGCTATGACAACGCCATGCTGGAGGACATTAACCCTCTGGCCGAATTTGCATACACCAGCCCTGAAACCGGGGAATCGAAAACCCTGCGCTGTTCCTTCGCCACGGTGGATCGCGGCCGGGGAGCGATCTTCATCCTGGGCGCGGTGGACGATATTACCGCCGAACGGGATCTGCAGAAGCGGCTCGCGGCGGAAGACGCCAAGCGGCAGGAGGAGATGCGTTCCGTCTTTGAGATCATCCAGGTGGAACCCCGGGTGTTCGGGGAATTTGTGGAGGACACCGAGTTCGAGTTCCAGCGGATCAACGGCATCCTCAAGGATAAGGCGGTGTCTACCCGGGAGGCCCTGGTGGAAATGTACCGGTCCGTCCATGCCGTTAAATCCAACGCCGTCATTCTGGGGCTTGATGTTTTTGCCGCCAAGGTTCACGGGCTGGAGTCCAGGATAAAAACGGTGCGGGAGCGGGAATCCGTTCCCTTTGAGGATCTGCTGCGTCTGACGGTGGAACTGGAAAACATCATGCGGGAGAAGGATAAGTTCAAGGCCGCCATCGACAAGATCCTGGCCTTCAATACCGGGGAAACCCGAAACCGGAGGCACGACGTCCTTATCGAGTCCCTCAAGCGGGCCGTGGAGAAGGCCTCGGCGGACCCGGAGAAAAAAGTGCGCCTTGTGGCGGAGGATATTGACCCGGCGGCTCTTGAACGGTGCCCCCGCCGGGCGACCAAAGAAGTGTTGACCCAACTGGTGCGGAACGCGGTCTGCCACGGCATCGAGGGCCCGGCGGAACGCCTTTCCAGGGGGAAGCCCGCGGAGGGGGAAATCCGGCTTTCGGTGAAGATGGCGGATAATCAGATCCATATCAAGCTGGCGGACAACGGAAACGGGCTGGACTTTGGCCGGATCCGGGAAAAGGCGAGGCGTTTGAGGCTCCTGGGGGACAAAAAAGGCGGAGAGGACAAAAATTCCCTTTTGCGGATAATCTTTTCCCCCGGCTTCAGCACCGCTGAAAGCGAGAGCCTCCACGCGGGACGGGGCATAGGCCTGAACCTGGTCCGGGACCGGGTCCGGGATATGAAGGGGGCGATAAAAATACAGACCGAGAAAGGCAAGGGAACGGTCTTTAATATTTTCATCCCCCCTGAAGAGCACGCCGCTTCATAGCGGCCCCCGACCGGGGACTTGCGAAGCCCCGGTACGAGTGAGGCGCTTCACCCGTACCGGTAAAATCCCGCCCTTGCCTCATGTTCTCCCACCTGTTATGCTGAACCTAGCATGAACGCCGCAGAAGCCGCTCAGGCGCTAATAAACGGAGCCTCCCTGGTTATCCGGGGCAAAAGGGAATTTCTCGAACTCCTTACCGCCGGTATTCTCGCGGGGGGCCATGTACTCCTGGAAGACAATCCGGGACTGGGGAAAACCACGGTGGCGAAAACCTTCGCCCGGCTTATCACCGGCGACAACGGGGAGGCCCTGCTTTTTAAGCGCATACAGTTTACCCCGGATCTCCTACCCTACGATATTACCGGGGTCGATGTCTTCGATCCCGAAACCCGCAGCTTCCGCTTTGTGCCCGGCCCGGTGCTGGCCAATATCGTCCTGGCCGACGAGATTAACCGGACCACCCCCAAGGTTCAGTCGGCCCTTTTGGAGGTGATGGCGGAGCACCAGGTGACTATCGGGGCCTCCACCCACAAGCCGCCGGAGCCTTTCTTTGTCCTGGCCACCGAAAACCCCATAGAAAGCGAGGGAACCTTTCCCCTGCCGGCGGCCCAGCTTGACCGGTTTATGCTCCGCCTTTCCTTGGGCTACCCCGACAGGGAGACGGAGCTTTCCATTCTTGAGGATAATCCTTCGGAGAAAGCCCTGAACACCCTGGGGCCGGTGCTGGCGGCGGCGGATTTTCTTGCCGCCCGGCAGGAGGCCGCGGCGGTGTTCTGCCATCCCGCCCTCAGGGGAGCGGTGGCGGACATCGTGCGGGACACCCGGATTCACCGGGCCTTTGTGCTGGGGGCGTCTCCCAGGGCGGCCCTCCACTTCCTGGAGGCGGCCAAAGCCGCGGCGCTGGTCAGGGGCCGGGGCTTTGTCACCGACGAAGATCTGGCGGCCATGGCGGTCCCCGTCCTCGCCCACCGGGTGAAGCTCCGGGACCCCCGTTCTTCGGGGGAAAAGATCATCCGGGAGATCTGCCTTGCGCGGCTCAACGGCGTCAAAACCTCAGGCTGAAACCCCGAGGCCGGCCGGCACTTCGGCCCGGAAACTCCCCCTTGTCCCGAGGCCAAAAACCATGGGGAGCTTCGTTATGCTGATAACCTGCCTGGCCTTTGCCGCCGGGCATATCAGGAACGAACTGGCCCTAACCCTCTTGGGCGCGGTTTTTCTTACGATTCTGCTTTACTGCTTTGCCGCGGTTTTCCTCCTCTCCCTTCTTCACCGCCGGCGGCTTCCTTCGATTTCCGCCAATGTGATAACAAAGACCGTTGAAACCGGGAAAAACGGGGAACTCCGCTTTACGGCAAAGGGGCGCTTTTTCCGCTTCCCCGGCGTGCTGGTGCGCTACGAGCTCAAGCTGGAAACCCGGGACGGCCGGATGATACGCTGCATCTTTGACCCCGGGCCGGCGGCCGCCGCGGGCTACAACGCTTTTGCCGTCGGAGAACGGGGCGCCTATTACGGCCCCCGGGACGAGCTTGCGGTCTTCGATGTCCCCGGATTCTTCCGCATCTCCTTCCCCGTCCCCCAAGGAGACGATCCCCGGCTGCTTGCGGTTCCCCTCCCGGCGGAAGAATCGATCTCCTTCCCCGTCCGCTCAGGCGGGGCGGAGCGGCGGAGCGAACCCCGTTACCGCCGCACCGAGGATCTGACGGATCACCGGCCTTATATACCCGGCGACGACCCCCGGCGGATAAACTGGAAGCTTTACGGCCACGCCGGGGATCTCTTTGTCCGGGAAGGGGAGCCGGAGCCGCCGCCTCATTCCCGGCTGGTGATACTGCTGGACACCCAGGCCGATCCCGGCCTCTATAATCCCGGCGAAGGCCGCCGGGCCGTGGACCTCCTCTGCCGTAGCGCCCTGGCGGCGGCTCTGGAATTTTCCGGCCAGGGCATAGAGGTCTCCATCGGCCATACGGGCGGGAAAATCAGGGGGGGGAACCCGCAGGAACTGGCGCCGGCCTTGGCCTGGCCTGCGGCCCTCCCCATGGCCTCCCCCCCGGATCTCCCTGCTCTCCCGGAACACAGTCCCCCTTCCGCAGGCATACTTATACTGGCCCTTCCAAGATCCTATGCCGAGCCTGCCGCCCTGGACCGGTTTTTAAGAAACCTGGGGCCCGGTAAAAGGGCGGATCTGTTTTTTATCTACGGGGAAGAGCATGGCAAGGCCGCGGAGCTTAAAGAGTCCGCCGAAATTTGCGCCGCTCTCTACGGCCGGAAACCGGGAATCCGCGCCCATTACGCGGGAGCGCCGGGAGCGGGGAGTGAAGTGTGAAGAGTGAAGTGAACATGTAAGCCGCTCCCTATTTCTCCCGCAAGGCCTAATCTTGACCCACAAATAAGCATGAAGAAAATAAACCGCGCCCGCTCAATCAATCTCCGGCAAAGAATTCACGGGGATAAACGTTGTGAAAGACAAGAGTTTAGTACCTTAGCTCTTAAATTTAAGCCAAAAAAGGAAGGAAATTTAAGAATAACCACGGACCACGCTGACCCCACAGACAGGTCCGCGGACTGATTAATGACGAATTTTTTTATGTCCGTGTTGGCGAACCGAAGGTTCGACGTGTTGTCCGTGGTTAAAATTCTTTTCCAATTTATTTGGGATAGGGAAGAGAGGAGAGAGGAGCGTGAGGAGAGGGGGGGCTCGTCACATTTGGGGAATTAGTTGGATCAATGAGGGGAACCCCGCGGCCGGTTATATTCCGTAGCAAGATGTTACCGGGGGCGGGGGGTGCAACTGAATGCTTTGATAGTATGCCGGGGGAGGGGGCGGAATATCAAGGGCTTCGGTTGCCTCTTTTTTGATAAAGCCGCCCTCTGGGGGGCGGGATGTCTTTATGAAGGAGGATGACCATGAAGTTATCCAGAGTATTTTTGATGGGAATGTCGGCCTTGGTGGTGTTATTGACATTCGCTTTCGTTCTGGCAGGGTGCGGAGACGCTGACGGCGGCCCCGGGGCGGGGCCTACAACGTACACCGTAAGCTTTGATGTGGGCGAAGAAACGCCGGTACCGGCTCAGACCGTAGTGTCAGGCGGCACGGCAACCCCTCCCGACCCAGCCCCCGTGAAACTGGGCTGGGTCTTTGATGAATGGTACACGGAAAGCACCGGCGGCGACATCTACGACTTTTCCGCCGCCGTAACCGGCGACATCATCCTGTATGCCCAATGGATTACTCCTTTGCAAGGGGCACAAAAGGAATTGCAGGCCGCTATTGACGCGGCGCAGGAGGCAGTGGATGCGGTTGGTACGCCGACCGTCATTGACAGTTGGACGGAGGGTACGCAAGCTAACGGGAATTACATTACAGGTTCGGGAGCGGCGAATACTCTGCCGGTGGGCTTGTCTTACGTTCCCAGCGGCTTCGCAACAGCCATTACAACTTACGAAACCGCCATTGACGCCGCACAGACCGCCCATGACAGTGACGAAGCGGATGAAACCACGGTGAATACTGCAAAAAGCACTCTTGCCACGGCAACTACGGCCTTCAACACCGTTCTTGCAAACGTAACGGCGGGAACCAAATCCCTTGCCACCCGCATATCCGGCGCCAGCACGGGCACCATCATCTACCTGTACGGCGATGAATACTTTGCCGGGGTTGCCAGTAACGTAACCAACATCAGCGGCAAAACACTCACCCTGCTGGGGGTGGATGCGGAACGGACGATTACGCTTTCCAGCGCCGGCTCTATGTTCCGCGTTGGCTCAAGCGGCGGCAGCCTTACGCTGGGCAACAACGTTACCATCAAGGGCATCGCCGGTAATAACAGCCCGCTGATAGCTGTCACCAGCGGCGGAACGTTGACCTTGCAGACGGGCGCAACGATAACC
>JAISRW010000132.1 GCA_031273405.1 Treponema sp. | reverse complement strand
CTTGGACCCGGTAACCGCCAGGAGGCGGGCAGGGGAGGCGGCGAGGAAAAGGGAGATGTCGGTTTCGACATGCCGGGCAGCCTTGAGGTAGGGAGAGTCGGGACGAACCCCTGGGTTTTTTATCACCATATCGGCTTTTTCAAAGTCCGCCGTTTCGTGGCGCCCCAGGACATAGCGCACAGGAAAAGCGGCGCCCCGCCTTCCCTCTTCCAGCTTTTTAATGGAAGGGGCCAGAACGCTTTCGTCCCTCAGATCGGTGACGGTAACTTCCGCCCCCTTCCCGGCGAGGTACAGGGCCGATTCGAGCCCCCCCCCATGGAGCCCCAGGCCCATGACCAGGACTTTCATACCCGCAAGATCTTTTCCCCCCGCCATTCCCTTCAAGCTTGCTCCTCCGCTGACTTCATAGTATAGTTGTATCGTACCATAGCGGCTTTCCCAAAACTGAAATTTTGAGAATGTTCCATATCGAGGAAAATACCATGCAAACAGCGCCCTGTAAATACCGGGTCAACCCCGGCAAGCTGCTTTCAGGCTTGCTCTTATGTATTTCTCTAAGCCCTTTGGCCGCCCAGGACGAGAGCGCCGTCATCTACAAGGCCGCGGGCCCGGATTTCTCCCTCAGTTCCCGGGGAGAACGGCAGATATTCACCCCCGAAGCCCTCGGCGAGGGGGTCTCCCTGGAAGCCGGGGATTCGATCCAGACAGGCCCCGGCGCCTTTCTGGAGATCCAGCTTCTTCCCTCGGGGACTTTGATCAAGGTGTCGGAAAACACCACCTTTATCTTTAACGGCTACGATTCGCCGGGCCGTTTTGCCGGTTTCGGCCTGATCTACGGCAGGGTAAGGCTGGTTTCGGGAGCCGCCGGGGAAGGCGGCGCCGCGGTTATAGGGTCGGCGAATATTTCCGTCCGTATCGAGGAAGGCGATGTGGGGATGGATTACACGCCGGTATCTCCCGGCCGGGGAAGGGGAGGGGTTTCCGGGCCCGCCCTCAGGCTTTACGGGTTTAGGGGGAAGGCCGAGGTTTTCCCCTTCCCCCAGGGCTCCTCCCCGGCGCGGACGGGGGAAACCCGGAGCATAACCGTCAGAGAGGGAGAGTCCCTTTCCCTGGAAATCGCCCCCGCCCTGATTTTCGCCGAGCGGGGGGGCCTGGACGGGGAGATCGTCGCTTTCTGGAGGCGCCATGATTTCTCCGGCGCCCCTCCCCTGGCGGCGCCGCCTCCGGCGCCGCCGGCGGTTCCCGGCCCGGCGGGTTACAGGGAAGCCCCCGCCGCAATCCCCGAGCCGGCGGCGGCCCCCGGCAGCCCCTTGAGCGGCGAGGATTACCTCGCTTTCTCCCGGGCCAGGAAGGTAAAGAACACGGCCCTTGTCACGGGGCTGCTCCTGACCACGGCATCCCTTGCGGCCCAGGGCCTGGCCTATTCCCGATTCGATACCGGGGACCGCACCCTGGCGCGGAATATCTTTATCGCCGCCTACGCGCCCATGGCGGCGGGGATATTCACTATCGTGACGGGGATCTTTTATAACCCCCGTATCGGTTCCCCATAGGGGCCTCCAATGGTGCAGAACGAAATAGAGCGCCGGGTCCCCGTGCTGGACGAAACGGGGAAACCGGGGAATTTCGGCTGGTCCCGGCGGCCCTCTTTCCTCTACGATCCGGCGCTCATCCGATCCCCCCGGCGCTCGGTCTGCGAATCCGACCGGTATGTGTTTTTCTCCCCCACCCACCTGGTGATCCTCGAAATCCTGGACAACGGCTATCTGGGGTATACGGGCATGTCCGTGATTTCCCTCAAAGACAAAAAACGTTCCACCCAGGCCTTCGTGGTCCCCTTCTCCCTGGGGAGTTTCGATCTCGGCGGGGACAGCGATTCCGGGACCCTCAGGGTGGAACGGAAGAAATCGGCCCTCACTTTTTCCGCCATGGAAGGGGGGGCGAGGATCATCAAGGCCGACATGCCCCGCTTCGGCCGCCGCCGCAGCCTCAGGGGGGAAGTGGTTTTTACGCCCCCCGCCGGATCCGAATCCCTGGTCACCAACATGCCCTGGCGGAGGGACAAGGCCGCCTTCCGTTTGTCCCGGCGTTCCCCCTGGTACCGCGCCGAAGGAGTGATCCAGTTCGGTGCCCAGGAACTTGTTTTCTCCGGGGGGAATTCCTGGGGGATTTTCGACTGGAACAGGGGCGTCCGCCCCGGCGCCGATGTGTCCTTCTGGGCCTCAGGCTGCGGCCTCAGCGGCGGCGCCCAGGCGGCCTTCAGCATCGGCTACGGTTCCGCCGATTCCTCCCTGGGGACCGAGAACGCCTTTTTCCTGGACGGCAGGCTCCATAAACTGGACCAGGTCACCTTCCATATATCCCCTTTCAACTGGCTCCTCCCATGGCGCTTTACCAGCAGCGACGGCAGGCTGGAGATGGTTTTCGCCCCCCACCAGGAGCGCTCCGAAAGCCACCAGATGTTTTTCCACTACCTCAAGCGGCGCCAGGTCTTCGGCTTCTTTTCGGGAAAGGTGATCCTCGACGGCGGATCGGAATTCGAGTTCCGGAATATCGCCGGCTTCGCGGAAAGAAAGAAAACCCGGTTCTAGGAGTTTGTGGGGCTTTGCCCCAAAATCATATAAATTTGCAAACTCTCACAGGCTCCTAGCCCGGGGGTTCCGGATTTTTCTTCTTTCGTCCTTTGTGCGGCTTGGCGGTTAAATTTCTTCTCCCGCCGTGCCGGTATAGCCCATTTCTTCCAGGGCTTTCTCGGCTTCGCCTATTTCATCGTAGGGTACGGTTTTTTCAGCGTAGATGATGGAATTCTCGTGGCCCTTCCCGAGGAGCAGGACCAGATCGCCCTTCCCGGCCAGGGAGAAGGCCTTCCGTATAGCCGCCGGCCGGTCAGGGATGAGGAAGAGATCCTTGCCCCGGGTTTTGCTTTCACGGCCCTGGTCTGTTTCGCGTCCCTGGTATGCTTCGCATCCCTGGTATGCTTCGCATCCCTGGGCTATTTCTTCCAGGATGGCCGCGGGGTCCTCGCCCCGAGGGTCTTCGTCGGTGAGGATCACGATGTCCGAATAGGCGGCGGCGATCCTGCCCTGCTCGACCCGCTTCCCGGTGTCCCTCTCCCCGGCGGAACCGAAAACGCTGATGACGCGCTGGCCCCGGGAGGAGAGCCTTTCCCGCAAAGGCGGGAAGACCGCCTCAAAGGAGGAGGGGGTGTGGGCGTAGTCCGCCAGGACTTCGAAGGGCTGGCCTTTTTGCAGGGCCGTCATCCTGCCCCGCGCCGGCTTGAGCCGGGGAACCAGGGCCGCAAGCTGCTTTACCGGCAGGGATACAAGCCGGGAGACCGTGAGCAGGGCGGCCAGGACGTTCCCCGCGTTAAAGGCGCCGGGGAGCCGGTCCCGTATGAGCAGATCCTCGCCGGTTTCGGCCGCGTAAACCTCGTACCAGTTCCCGCCGGCGCCGCTGTTGATGATCCTGAGGGACAGGTCGGCATCGGCTCCCCGGGTGCTGTAGGTATAGGTTTTGCGCCCGGTAGCGGCCCTGAAATAGGCGGCCGAGGGGTCGTCGGCGTTGACTACCCCGAAGGGGGCCGCCGCCGGTCCGCCGGTTTTCGCGCCCGACCCCGCGAGAGAGGAATCCAGGGCGCGGAAAAGCTCGGCCTTGTCGCTGCGGTACTGCTCCCAAGTCCCATGGAATTCCAGGTGCTCCCGGTTTACGTTGGTCATTACCCCCGCGTCGAAGATCACATCCTCCAGGCGGCCGGTTTTTTTCGAGAGGCCGTGGGAACTGGCCTCCACCACGGCGATGGCCGCGCCGTTCCGCAGCATTTCCGCAAGGAGGCGGTGGACCGCCGGCGCTTCCGGCGTGGTCTGGTGCTCGCTGTTCGGCGTCTCTGTTTTTCCGTCTCCGTGCAGGACCGTGGATATGAAGCCGGCCTTGAACCCCGAGAGCCTGAGAAGCTGGTAGATAAGATAGACGGTGGTGCTTTTCCCCTCCGTACCGGTGACCCCGATGACCGCCATGCGGCGGGAGGGAAAGCCATAGAACGCGTCGGCGACAGCGGACATGGCAAGCCGGGCGTCCCTGACCCGGATGAAGGCAGCCCGGTCCTGGTACGGGCCGGGCTTTTCCTGGTGGAATACCGCCGCCGCCCCCCGGCTGACCGCATCGCCGATGAAGGCGCGGCCGTCGGTATGGACGCCGGGGAAGGCAAAAAAAAGGTTCCCCGGCCTGATTTTCCGGGAATCGTATTCCAGCCCGGTAATCAGGGGATCCGCCGGGCCGGAACCGGGGCAACAGACTTCGATGACTCCCGCCTTTTCGGCGATCCGGGGGGTGAAAAAATCCGAAAAATACCGCCCCGCCCCGGCGGGGCCCTGTTCCGCGCTCATCCTGTCATTCCTCGCCGAATACGACGGCCGTGAAGGTATAGAGCTCCGCCCCGGGGGCCTCGTAGGAGCGGGGCGGGAGGCCGGCCTTGACGCAGATGTAGTCCAAGTATTCCTCCCGGTCCCAGCCCTGTTCCACCGGCACCTGGGGGAGGAGGACTCCCGCCCGGCCCCGGTGGACGAGGTAGAGGCCGTGGACCCCCACCCTGACCGACCTGGGATCGGGGCAGATTTCCAGGGGGGAGAGGGCGGAGATCTCAATGCGGCACCGGGGGAGCTCGTCTTTTTGGAGGGGAGGGAAGCGGGGGTCGGCGAAGGCGGCCTCGCGGGCCATGGCCCGGACTGTTTCTTCCAGGGGGGAGCTTGCGGTCATCCTGCCTATGCAGCCCCGCAGGTTTTTGCCGATGCGGAGGGTCACAAAGGCGCCGCAGGGCGCGGCCAGGGCCGAGGGGGGGCCGCCGGCTTCTGCCGGGGCCCGGCGGTATTCGCTCCGGCGTCCCTCAAGCTCCGCGGAAATGGTTTCCCTCGCGCCGGACAGGAGGGCCCGGCGTTCGGCGGCGGTTATTTGGAAGTCCATACCTCATTATAAACCGGGTCGGCCGGAATGGGAATAGAGAATAGGCAGGTCATGGGCGAAGCAGGTTTTAGTTTCCTCCCTTATGCGCCTTCCGTCTGGTAGAAGGTTAAAAAAACAAACCCCCACGCCCCGGCCCTTTGGACCTCTGACCTATAACCTATTCCCATGCCTTCATCATGCGGATAAACCGCTCGATTTCCTCATCGCTGCCCAGGGAGTGGGCTTTCTTCTCGCTTAAAAGGAAGCGGTTCCCCGGGGCCTCGCAGGGGACACAGGCTATCAGGCGGCCCTGGTTTTCGGCAAACCGGACCGTATGCATAGTGCCGCCTGATAGCTCGGCCTCGATGACGCAGACACCCCTGGCAAGGCCGCTCTGGAGCCTGTCCCTGGCGACAAAGTAACTCCGCCGGGGCCTTTCGCCGGGTTTATATTCCGAAAGGAGGATTCCGCCGCTTTCCAGGATCGCCTCGGCCAGGGAACTGTTCTCCCTGGGATAGCAATAGTCGAGGCCGTGGGCTAAAACCGCCGCGGTCTTGCCCCCGGCTTCCAGGCAGCACCGGTGGGCCATGGTGTCGCAGCCCCTCGCCAGGCCGCTGACAATGACAAAACCCCCTCGGCAGAGGGCTCCCGTGACGCGGCGGCAGGAAAGGCCAGCCCCGCTTCCCGGCGAGACGCTTCCCGCCACCGCGGCGGCCCGGGATTCCTTCAGCACCGCCGTATCGCCCCTGGCGAACAGGACCAGCGGGGGGAGGGGGATGGAACGGAGGGAGGCCGGGAATTCCCCGTCCCAGGGGGTGAGCACCCGGATGCTGCGCTTCTCCGCGGCTTCAAGGATTTTTTCCGCCTTTTCTTCGCCTTCTTTTATCCGGCTCCCTTCGGGCGGCTGGGGCGGGGCGTCGTCATCGGCCGCGTTCTTAAGGAATTTCCTGCTTATCCCCGGGGTTTCCAGAAGGCTGAGCCATGCGCGGGTATTAACCATGGGAGAAGTATATCACAGGGAGCGGGATTTTAGCCACTGCGGATTGACACTGGTTTTCGCGTTACCCAGAGGCTAAAAAGCCCGGCGGGACAGGGAAGCCGGCGGGCGGGGAGAATTTTAACCGCCAAGTCGAAGCGGAACACAGGTCTAGCGAACCTTCGATTCACGTCAGAACTTGAAAGTAACGCAATGGCCCTGGAAGCTGTCCCTTGGTGTTACGCCGCGCCTGAAGCCCCGGACCGAATGACGCAATAATGCTCTCGGCAGGGCGGCCCTTCATGCCCGGAAATTGTTTTGTTTCTTCTCCCCCAGCCGGGGCGAGCGAGCGTGTTGACAATCATCTCTTTTTCCGGTAATAATGAGATATCGTTGGTCCGCAATGTCAGGTTTTGGGACCAGGGCTTTAGATTTTGATAGGCAATATGCCTAATATGGAGCGGTGTCCGAGTGGTCGATGGTGGCAGTCTTGAAAACTGCTGTACGGTAACGTACCGGGGGTTCGAATCCCCCCTGCTCCGTTGGCCCGGAAAGAGGCTAGCAGTTTGTTGCGCTTCGCGCATGAAACCTCCAGAAATCGCCTGCAAGGCGATTTTTTGCCTTACAAACTGCGTAAGGATGCCGGATAATCGTGGTTTTTGTGACTTTTTTTGCTAAAAAAAGTCACAAAAACCTACAAGTGCAACAGACTCCTAGGGTATACGAAGCCGTTTCACCGTTTTTAACATCACCGGTCGAAAACACCAAGGTTTCCCGGAACCTTGAGGCTTTGCCCTCGGCATAAACCGCGTAAAGCGATTCGCCTTCTCCTGAAAATTTCCAGCACCGGGCGTTTCCCAAGCTTTTATATGCTATTATGCTCTGACCTAAATTTAAGGTTGCTTTCCCAAAACTGAAGTTTTGGGAAAGCCTCACCTATTATATTATAATAGGTTTTCCTTAAAGCGATCAAATTTTTAAAAAATTCAAAAAGATCCTTGTCCTGCCTCGCCTCATCCCAGATCATGGGCCCCGGCAGTCAGGATCGAATCCTCCTGTCATGCCCAGTTCGGTCCCGTAATACAGACAGGGGAAACCGCTTCTCCCTCCTTTCCCGCTTAAGCGATCTCCATAAGGTCTGGCTTTTAATCTGCTGGTTGCCGCCGAAAAAATTGTCCCGCCCCGGCCTGCCTGTTTCCCAGTCCTCGACGCCGGGCCGGGAATCCGGAGAAGGGCCCCTGCAAAAACGGTCGGGAAAAATCTGATGCCATACCCGGTCCCGCGCCCAGCCGGGATTCGCCGGCGCGTCGACGTCATGAATAAAAGCAAAAGAAAAATGATTATGAGGCCGGTTGATCGCTTCGGCGCCTTATGCTCAAACCGGGGAAGGGGCCGGCACGGGGACCGATCGGTCATTGCGTTTGTTTTTCCTCCGGATTGAACTTTAAAACACCGGCCGGGTTTTTTCAAATTAAATTGAGGCTTTCCCAAAACTAACCGAGTTTTGGGAAAGCCTCAACGTTGTTTCTTTCTGTCAGCCTCATGAGATGACACGCCCGTTATGTATGGCAATCGTGCCGCCGCTCTCCGTTACTTCCATAAAAACCAGGCGCTCATGGGGCGTCTTGTTCGGCAAGTGTATCGCAAGATAAAGACAGCCGTCGCCGGCGCGGAAAAGCACAATCGACGCGGGTTCTCCGCTTAATCCGGCGGCGGCCCGGCTCAAGTCGTCCGCCAGAGGCGCCGCGCAGATCTGCCTGTCACCCACCTGCCGCCATTCCCGGCAGAATATCATATACGACTGTCCCTGCTCAACAAAAAAGTGCCTTCAAGACATTCCCAACCGACAGGCGTAACCGCTCCGAGGGCATGTATGGCCCCATAACGCCGCCGCCGCTTTTCAGCACCGCCGTACCGCGTCTCCCTTCTTTTGGTTTGAATGCGGCAAACATAAGGGGCCTAAAAATTGATCCGCGCCCAGAAATCTCCGGGGGGGACGGAAAGCCGGATAGGGGCCGTCAAAGCTGGTCTAGTCCGCCCTAGGAGTTTGTTGCGCTTCGCACATGAAATCTGAAAAAATCGCCAATCAGGCGATTTTTTACTCTGCAAACTCCCAAAGCAGCCCCGAAAATCGGGATTTTTGTGTCATTAATGACGCAAAAATCCACAAGTGCAACAGGCTGCTAGGCCATGGTTGCAAGCATGGGAAGCGTCACTTCGTAGAGGAGCTTTTCCCCTGCCATGAAGCGATTCAACTCGTCAAACATGTAATCCGCCAGGCGCAGCACCTCCTGATTCGCGTAACCGGCGATGTGGGGGGAAAGAAACACGTTGGGCAGGGAGAGGAACTCGTGGCCTTCCTCCACCGGCTCCGGCCAGGTAACGTCCAGAACCGCGGTCCGGGCCGGCTTTTCCTTTAAAGCCCGGATAAGATCCGCTTCTACCACGGAAGCGCCCCTGGCGGTGTTTACAAAGGTCGCGTAATCCTGCATCAGGCTAAAATAGTTATAGGTCAGCATCCCTTCGGTTTCCTTGTTGTGGGCCATGTGGTTGGTAACTGTCTGGCACTTGGAAAAAATCCCTTCCAGCGAAGCCTTCGCCGCTCCCAGTTCACGGGCCCTTTCATCGCTCAGATAGGGATCATAGGCCAATACCTCAAGGTTAGACTGTTTGAGCCGTTTGGCCACCGCGGAACCGATCACCCCAAGCCCCAAAATACCAACCTTTGTCTCAAAGGACCCGGGAAATTGGGCGGAAGCCATGTCCTTCGCGGCATTGAACCCCTCAGACCGGTACTTTAAAAGACTCTGAAAGTACCCTTTATTGGCCAACAGTACCAGACTACTTGCCATTTCCATTACCGGGATCGACATGGCAACCCAGCCGCTGACCACCCGGATACCCCGGTTGAGGAAGGGCCGGGCAAAACCCTGCACGGAACCCGCCCCGTAGAGTACCAGTTTTAGCCTGGGAAAGTATTCGGATATCTGTTCATCGGAAAATGGCACAAAGTTCCATGTGGTAATGATAACTTCCGTTTCCCGCAGGAAAGAGCGGTGCTGGTCCAGATTTTTTTCCGTTACGATTCCCGGCAGGACCTCCAGCGCCGTTTCAAACTTTTCCCGCCTCCCCATTTTGTACACATAGTCCAGGCGGTCGCTCCCTTCTTTACAGACAAAACAAGCTTTCATTTTCTGCCTCCTGGGTTTCAGTGTACCTTGGAATATTTATTTTGTCAATTTATTTTACAAAAACAGTTGACAACTCAGAAATTCGGCCTTATCATAACATCACAAATATACGGTGAAAGCTTTTAAAGCCTAAATATCCAGGGGGAAGTTTGTATAATGAAGGAACGCGGAGGCCGTAGTATCGCGCCGGTAAAGAGAAAATCGTTCGCAAGGTTCAGGCGGATACTGCCGCTGTATATTATGTTGACCCCCGCGCTCATCTATCTCTTTGTGTTTTCTTATTACCCGATGTACGGCGCCCAGATCGCGTTCCGCGATTTTAGAATCTCACGCGGTATAACCGGAAGTCCCTGGGCCGGGTTAAAGCATTTCCAGGCGTTTTTCTCCACCGCGAATTTTACAAGAACACTGAGCAACACATTGGCTCTGTCGGTTTATACCTTGTTCGCCATGACATCTTTTGTCGTCGTGCTCTCCCTGCTGATACACTGTGTCACAAACGAGAGGTATAAAAAAATTGTTCAAACCGTGGTTTATCTCCCCCATTTTATATCTACCGTCGTAATAGTCGGTATCATCATGAGGCTGTTGAACCCACGGCTGGGGATACTTTCCAAGCTAATCCAGGCGCTGGGCGGTACAACCAGGGATCTGATGGGGGTCGCGGGCGCTTTCCGGTATATCTTCGTATTGTCGGACATCTGGCAGAACGCGGGATGGGGCACGGTCATCTATCTCGCGGCGCTGTCGGCTTCCGATATGGAAAATCATGAAGCCGCCATGATCGACGGCGCCTCCCGCTTCCAGCGGCTGATCCATATCGACATCCCGGTGCTCATGCCGACGATTGTCATCATGCTGATCCTGAATGTGGGGAAGCTGATGAATGTAGGCCACGACAAAGTCCTCGTCATGCAGAACGACCTCAATCTGCAGCGTTCCGAGATTATCTCTACCTATGTTTATAAAATAGGCATCGCCACCAGCATGCCGAATTATTCCCTGAGTACGGCGATCGGCCTGTTCAATTCGGTGATCAGCCTGATACTGGTCATCACGGTCAACAAGATCGCAAAAAAGCTGACAGAAACCTCGTTGTGGTAAGGAGCCGGGCATAATGAAGAAAAGGACCAGCAAGGCTGCCGGCCAAGGCGACCGTATGTTTTATATCATCGTCTATGGCCTGTTGACCGTGTTTTTTCTTATCACCCTCTATCCTCTGATCTATGTAGCGTCCGTCTCTATATCCTCGGTGGAAGCCGCCGCCGCGGGACGTGTATGGCTCTTTCCTGTGGGGTTCAGCATTGAGGGATATCAGATGGTGTTCAGCAACGCCAAGGTCGGCTGGGGTTTTTATAACTCGATAATCTACACCATTTTCGGCACGGTCATCAATTTGTCGATGACGCTCATCACCGCCTTCGTGCTGTCCAGGCGCGAACTCATGGGACGATCGATCCTGAACTTTATGTTTGTCTTTACCATGTGGTTCTCGGGCGGCATGATCCCGCTGTATCTGCAGGTCAGGAATTTAGGGCTCCTTAACACCCGGTGGGCGCTGTGGCTCCCCATCGCCCTGAACGTTTGGAATATGATCATCACGCGCACGTTCATTGCGTCCACGATACCCGAGGATCTGTTCGAGGCGGCAAGCATTGAAGGATGCGGGTATTTCCGGTACTTCCTCAAAATAGTAATTCCCCTGTCCGGCCCGATAATAGCGGTCATGTGCCTTTTTTACGGCATAGACCACTGGAACGCGTACTTCAGGCCGCTCATCTATATATCCAATCAGAAACTCCTGCCCCTGCAGATCGTTTTACGCAACATACTGGTGGCCAACGAGATAAGCGCGGAGGATTTGATCTCGGATTCGATGACCGCGGCAAATTTCGGGCGGATCGAGCTTTTGAAATACGCGCTGATCATCGTGTCCTGTCTGCCGCTGTGGGTTGCATACCCGTTCATCCAAAAGTCATTCGTTAAGGGAGTCATGGTCGGCGCTATAAAAGGATAAAGGGATAAGGTGTATAAGGGATGGAAATCCTTTTAAATAAAACTTTCCGGAGGAAAACGTATGGCAAAACATTTTAGATTAGCGGCGGTATTTATCGCGCTTATGTTCCTGTTTTTCGCGTGCTCGCGGCAACAGGCAGGGCCGACTGCTTCATCAGGCGCTCAGGCGGGAGGCAGTCTCCCCCACGGCGTAACGCCCAAAGGGGTGTTCCCGGTGGTTAACGAACCTTACACCCTGACTGTCGCCATGAGGCTCCACCCCAATGTCGAAGACATCAAAACAAACTTCTTCACCCAGCATCTTGAAAAGGTCACCGGCGTAACGATTAACCCCATCGTACTGCCCGATGACGTGAACGAGGCGCTTACCAGGGTGAATCTGATGTTTGCGTCCGACGATTTGCCGGATGTCGTAGCCGGCGTCCTTAACATCTCTTCCAGCGTCATTTATGACTTTGCGCAGAACGGCCAGTTGGTCCCGATCAATGAGTATATCGACCAATACTGCGTCGGCCTGCAAAGCAACAAAGCGCGTATGTCGCCGGAAGAAGCCGCGATGGTCGACAGCATGCTGACCATGCCGGATGGTAAAATTTATAGCATGCCTTCTATAACCACTATGCCTACCGACAAATATTCAATGATGACCTGGGTCTATATGCCGTGGCTTGAAACGCTCAAGCTCCAGGTCCCGAAGAATCTTGACGAGTTCTACAATATGTGCATGGCGTTCAAGACCAGGGACCCGAACGGCAACGGTCTGGCGGATGAAATTCCGATCAGCAATTCCAAGTCCCAGGCCAACCGTATCGTCTCCTATATCGGCAACGCCTTCCAGTACACCGATTGGGAATGGCGCCTCAAGGTCACCAACGGAAAGATCGAATCCAACGCGAACAACGCCGAATACAGGAAGACCCTTGAGTATGTCCGCAAACTGATGGCGGACGGCTTGCTCGACCCGCAAATGTACACCCAATCCAACGCCGAGCTTAAAGCCGCGCTGGCGGTAGACAAGGTAATCGTCGGCGTAATCCCCTATGCGTCCCCCTCGGGCTATCTCAACTCCTCCGAGGAGCCGATGAGAAGCTATGACATCATCGACATGTTGGAGGGCCCGAACGGCTTCAAGTCGACCGTAAGCCGCGGCAGCCTGATCCAACATGACTGGCTTGTCACCAAAGAGTGCAAACTGCCGGCCGCGGCCGTGCGCATCGCCGACTACTGCTTCAGCGATGCAGGCTGGAACTACTTGCGTTACGGCGAAAAGGGCGTCGACTGGGATGAGCCGACCGGTACCGATATTATGGGCCAACCCGCTTCGATCAAGCTCCTCAAGGACGTTTACGGCTTGCCCAGTCAGAACAAGATCTGGCGCAACCATATCCTTTACTTCTACGATGTAAGGTATTTGCAGCGCCAGAACGATGCCAAGGACTTCAAGGAATACGAGGCGAAGAAGTACATAGCTTCCCAGATGCTCATGAAAAGCGCCCCGCCTGAAGCGGTACCGATGAATCTCAATTATCCAAACATGGAGGACGAAGGTACGGTCGTCAGGCTCAGGACTGAACTTGGCAGTTACATTGAAGAAATGCAGGCCCTGTTCGTCATGGGCGATGTGCCGCTTAACGACGCAGAGTGGAACAGGTATGTCAACGAGCTTAACAACCGCGGACTTCAGACGTATGTCAGTACGGTTCAGAAGGCTTACGACAATACAGTAGGTAGAAGATAAGGGGAAACGGGTGGAGCGGCTTCAAACCGCCCCACCCGTTTGTTTTACCGATAAATACACCATGGTATCCATCATAGTACCGTAATAAAGTTTTATTATAAATAATCGCAGTCAAAGCCTAGGAGGTTATTATGGCATGGACGAATAAATTTGCGGTGTTTACAAAACCCTGGAAGGACGATGCTCTTGAGGCTCTGGCGGACAGGATCGCCGGGTTTGGTTTCCAGGGCATAGAGCTGCCGGTGCGGGACGGTTACCAGATTAATCCCGAAAATTACCGGGAAACCCTGTCCAAAGCGGTTGCCGTCCTTGGGGAAAAAAATGTCTCAATTGAGAGTGTCGCGGGAGCTATTGACGAGGATCTTATCAAAGCGATGGGACAGAAGGGCATAAAAATTTTAAGGGTCATGCTGAGCGCGGACCCGAAGAAAAACTACCTTGAGCAGGAAGAAGCTTACTACCGCCGGTTCTCCGGGCTTCTTCCCGTCCTAGAGGAAAGCGGCGTTACCCTGGGTGTGCAGAATCACTTCGGTAATTTTCTGGGATGCAGCGCCGCCGGCCTTATGCGTTTTGTAAGCCGTTTCCCGGTAGAATCGGTGGGGGCGGTGCTGGATCTTGCCCACTGCGCCATTTGCGGGGAGATTACGGAATTCGCCCTGGATATCGCGGCGTCCCATCTTATCATGGTGAACATAAAAAGCGGTTACCGCCACCGGATAAACTATGCCGTCGCGGCTGAGGCGGAATGGAAAACCGTCTGGACAAGCGGCCGTCACGGCGCCCTTTCGTGGAAGCATGCCGCGGAGGAACTGCGGAAACGGAACTACTCCGGCCCTATATGCCTTACCGCCGAGTACAGCGGCGCCGATAAACCGCTGGAAGGGGAAGACGCCTATGCCCTTATCAAAGAGGATCTTGCCTACTGGAAGTCCCTGGGTTAAAGGATCACGCTTCCCGCCATTTGCCGGTACCGGGACAGCCGGATCTTTTGTACACCTCATCCGCCCGGTAACCGAAACCGGCGGCGCCTAGGCTGCTGAGATCGAGATACCCGTTACGGCGCCGGTATAAGCCGGGGTGGATCTGTTCCTCGTCCGCTGAAGCCTGGGGGTAGAACTGCATGGCGTTGGATTCCACACCCATGATGGTCCCCGCGTGGGCGCCGAGTCCCACATGGGGTATCTGTGCAAACATGGGGTTAGTCAGATCCTGTACCATGAGAACAAAGTGATACTGTTTTGCCCAGCAGAGGGATAATAACGCGCCGGTAATGGTTTTGCAGGTTTTTAAGGCTACCCCGTTCCACCCCAATTCCCTGCCCATTTTTACAAATTCCCAATCGTGGGCGCTTTCGTCCATAAAGAGCGGTTTCCGCGCACTGACGGAACGGACATCCAGGGGATGAGCCTTGATATCATAGGGGAAAGGCTGTTCCACATACAGGATCATCTTGTAAACAGCAGGCTCTTCCCGCAGCAGCCGGTCCAGTATTTCACACACATAGCGCGGGTCTGTAACCGTACAGTTAAAATCAGTGCTTAACCATTCCACACCGGTTCTCCGGGCAATCCGCCCGACGGAGAGCAGCCGCCTGTAGTCCCATTCAGGATCTGTCCCGGTAAGCTTGATCTTGAGACAGGTAAGACCGTCCCGGTTTATCCAGTCCTCCAACTTTACCGGGTATCCGTCATCCGGTTCCCCGCCCCCAAGCTCCTCGTTGTCTACAACATCTTTTGCGCCGACTAAATGCCATACCCTGATACGGGAACAATTTCCCGGAACCAGATAATCACCGGGGTATTTGCCCTTAAATATCTTTTCAAATTCGGGGCTATAATACCAGGACAGATCCCGGTTCATGTATTCCCCGGTGTAAGAGTCCCAGACGCTGATCCCGTGGTATATGCCGTAGGCATCGTGCAGCGCTATATCAAAAAGAGAATTACACACCAGGGCCGCAAGCCAGGGCATTTCTTCACCTTCCCCCCGGTTCCGGTTATCTTCCTCCCAGAGGCATTTAAGATCGTTGTCAATAAATTGTTTTCCTATCTCCAAAGGATGCCCCTGCCGGCCGCAGCCGCTCCAGGCTCGGGACAAACGGACGCAGAATTCCCTCAGCCTTTGCAAACGGTATTCGTAGGCAAGGGAAGCCGGCCACACCCAGGCGACACTGAGGGGCGTCTCTCCCCAGCCAATCGCTTCCCGATTACCCTGACCGGCAACGGTAATTTCTGTACGGGCGCAGAGTACATGGGTGGTCGTTTCGGGGCCGAATTTAAGAGGAACTCTGGTCTCTACCGGAGAAAAATACAAGCGGCAGGAAACAACTTTGATATCGTGATTCATACCAAGATCATAACAGAGATTTCTATTTTGTCAACTAAGTTTACAAAAAAACATGCTCAACCGGATGATATGTCTGCGGCTCCTAAGGGCTCTTCGCGGGATATCTGATCCGTCAATATCTCCAGCTTGTACTGAAGGGGCAGGCAGGTAGCGCCCAGGGCGCTTGCCCGGTTACCCAGAAGCCCCTGCTCTATGGTCACCGCGGCCATGGGCGTGGGCATGGCGTGTTTCGCGGCTTCCTGGGATATGAGTTTTGTCAAAAGCGGTCCGGTGTTTCCCAGAGAACCGCCGATAATGATCTTCCGGGGATTCATGATATTGATAAGGTTGCCCGCCGCCAAACCCAGGTATTCCGCTATCTTTTGCATACAGTCTATGGCTGCCGCATTCCCGTTGTTCGCCTCAATTCCGATAAGCTCCCCGGAAATCATGGAATTGTCGTGGAGAATATCCCAGAGCGGGTTGAAAGGCAGGGCGGTATTCCGTCTGATCAGGGAGGCGTGCAGTTCCCGAACAATCCTGACCAGCGCCTGGGAAGAAGCCATGGCCTGTAAACAACCGCGCCTGCCGCAGCCGCAAAGCGGGCCCTTTGGATCGATGACCGTGTGGCCTATCTCGCCGGCGCTGAAGCTGGTACCTTCCAGCAAAGCGCCGTCGCTGATCAGAGCCGCGCTGATGCCGGTCCCCACACCGATATAGATAAGGTTTTTGGTGTTTTTGCCGATACCAAAACGCGCCTCGGCAAGGCCGCTGGTCCGGTGCCGGTTCATGATCAGGGCGGGTATGCCGGTATGCTTTAAGATAAGTTCCCCCAGGGCCACCCCGTGCCATTCCATGTCGTCGGCGCTGATGATCTCCCCGGTATCGCTGTTCACAAGGCCCGGGCTGCCGATTCCTATAAGGGGAAGCAGGGGGCCGGGTTTTCTTTTAATCATGTAGGACAGCCCGCGCAAAAGGCTTTTGGTAAAATCGTTTACCGAAAAAGAGGCCGCTTTTTCCGTATGCTCCTTTTTGATATTGCCCTTCATATCGACAATAAGAAAGAGCCATGTATCGCCTGAAAAAGCGGCGCCCAGAGCACACCAGCGGCGGACGGAAATATGCAGCGGAATACCCGGCCTGCCCCGCCCGTTAACTTCCGAGTCCAGTTCCTCAACAATACCCGCCGAAATCAACTGGGCGGCCAGAGACGACACCGTAGTACGGCTAAGGGAAAGGTACTCGGCAATATTAGCCCTGGACGGGGGCGTCGAGGACTGCTCGATGTAATCCAGGGTATCCTTCAGATTCTTCCACTCATCCGGCAGCTGGGGTTTCATATATCCTCAATTCCTTTAAAATGAGGCAGTTCCAAAATGTCAGATTTTGGAACTGCAACCTCAGATTTAGGAGAAAAAGCGGGCCGGACTTTAAGTCCGATTGGACCGCTTTTTCCAAGAGCCTGTCCCAAAACCGTGCGCTTTCAGCGCACAGTTAATTAGTTTTTGGAAAAGCTCTGTCATTAAAAAAGTTGGACATACCACAGCATGACCGCAGAAATTCAATTAGTCAAGGAAATTTCCGCCCTGTACCGGGCCTGGCGGAAGGATCGGGTATCAGGAACCTGATAATTGACCGCCGATTTTTCGGCGCTGCTCAAGCGCTCCGCCGGACTGGGGTGGGTCTTGTTGAAGCCCCCCGAATGGCCGCCCTGGGTTTTCTCCAGCCGGTGGAGCATGTCAATCAGGCCCGAGGGACTATATCCCGCGGAGGCCAGCAGGGAGAGGGCGGTACTGTCGGCGTCGTATTCCTGATCCCGGGAATAACCTTTGTTCAAAAGGGTATTGACGATTTCTCCTACAGACTGATTGAAGACATCGGTAAGTTCCTTGACATCCATATCGGCGGCGACGCCGGCCGCTGAAATGCCGGTGACCATCAGGGCCTGGTTGATTCTGCTGTTGGTTATTGCCTTGATACTGTGCTGGAGTTGGATATGGGCAATCTCATGGGCTATCACCCCCGCCAGGGCGTCTTCGGAATCGGCGCTGCTGATCAAACCCAGGGTGATAAAGATATGGCCTCCGGAGGTGGCAAAGGCGTTGATTTCGGAAGAATCCAGAATATTCACGTGATAGCCGTTGTAGATATCCGGTTTGGGCGAATTGATAACAATGGCGCCGCATATCCTGTTGAGATACGCGGTAAGCGCGGGCTTCCCGTCGTAGATTTTGTAGCTGCTGAGTATGTTCGCGCCAACAGCGCGGCCGATGTAATATTCCTGCTCGGGCGTTATTTCTTCCGCCGCCTTCCCGATGGCATCGCTGGATTGGATAATCGCGTTGGCGGTGTTTTGATCGATGACGCCCATGCTGCCGGCAATCTGGGCCCCGACACCGGCGGCGCCGGCAAGGCCCGCGCAGGAAAGCACGGTTCCCGCCAAGGCCGCAAGAAGGAAGATGCCTTTTAAGGAAGTGAATTTTTTTGTTTTCATCAGTTTCCTCCCTCGGCTAAATGGCCTTGGGTAACAAATTGATAGAGATCGTCCTGGGACACCTCTAACGCTTCGGTTCTATCCACACCGGCATAGTCGAGGCTGCCGTTGGCCCTGTAGGCGTTTTCAACTTCTTCGTTGAACCCTTTGCCAGCCAGGGCTATTTCGCCTGAAGAAGCGCCGCTCCCGCTGCCGGACGCGCTGATCCGCTTGGCGGTTAAATTGGACGAAGCAATCCAGCCGCTCATCGAAGGAGAACCGGCGGACCGGATCTCGGCCCATTTCCCGCTTACCTGGAGAACCGTCACCTGGGCCCCGTAGGCGAGGGTTCCCCGGGCGGCCGCGAAAAAGCCGGTGGAAGATTTAACCTTGACGGTCTTGGCCGTCACATAGGCCGTACTCCCCCTGGATACCTGGGCGGCGGCGGTTCCCGCCAAAAAAACAATGAGACCTGTTAGTATTAACGCTTTTTTCATATTTCTCCTCTCAATAAAATTTAAGCGGTTCCATCGAACCGGATGCCCCTTGGGACAGTCGTCGAACGTCAGACCCGGAACCGGCTCATTTTTCCGTCAGATTATCCACACCCTTCCAATCCGGAGCGGGGGGAGCCTCAATAAGCTTTTCGCAGCGGTTCAGGTAGAGCCGGGCCACATCGTCGCCCTCGTCCTGCCGGCAGATCTCCGCGAAAATGTCCCGCCCCTTCCCGAATTCACGGCTCTCATAGGCCGCGAAAGCCTGTTCCCAAAGGCCGATCATATCGAGAAGCCGCGCCGGCGCGTTCTCCCTGGTTTCCAGAAGCTCAAAAAGCCGCAGGGGCGTCGGAATCCCTACCACCGTAACCCGGCTCAGGGGCCGGATGACAAACTCGTCGCCTATATATTTGCGGGTATATTCGCTTATCAGTATACCATGGGTATTGTACTGTTTGTTAACTCCCTCAAGCCGGGCCGCCAGGTTCACCGCGTTGCCCATAATGGTATAGTCCATTTTATTGGGAGTGCCCATATTGCCGACCACCATATCACCGGAATTGATCCCCAGCCGGGTATAGAGGGGCCGCTCCATGCGGATTACCTTATCCGCGATAAGCTTGCTCAGGGGGGCGCAGAAGGGGCCGCCGGGTTTCATTATCTCTTCCCGAAGCTCCCGCTCCCGCTTTTTCATCTGGACGGCGCTGAGGCAGGCCAGGATCGCGTGCTTCTCGGTCCTGACGGGCGCCCCGAAGAAGGCGATGATGGCGTCGCCTTCGTATTTGTCGATGGTTCCGCCGTTAGCCAGGACGATATTGCTCATCTCCGTAAGATAGAGGTTGAGGAGATTAACCAGCACTTCCGGACCCCTTTCGCCGTACTGATCCTGGAGTTCCGAGGAGATGGAGGAGAAGCGCTGAATGTCCGTAAAGATGGCGGTCATTTCGCGCCTCTCGCCGCCCAGCTTGAGCTGGGAAGGATCGGCGATGATCTGCTCTATTACCGACGGGGCAAGATAGCGGGAAAAAGCCGATTTGATGAAGCGCTTCTGGCTGCCCTCGGTGGCGTAATTATAGAGATTGGTTATAAGGAAAGCCAAAACGACGCCGGTAAGGGGGGCGGCCATGGGAAGCCAGAGATCCAGCGCCGCGTAGGCGAAAAAGCCCAGAAAGACGGTCAGCATACATACGAGGATAGTACCGGCTAGGGTCACGGAAATTCTGCTTTGATAAAGCCCCAGGATGCCTGCCAGGATGATGACGGCTAGAATAATAAGCAGCCCAAGCCAGACCGGGCTCTCCCGGATAAAATCCTGGTTCAGGATATTATCCATCATGGTGATGTGTACGCCGACTCCGGGGTAGGTTGAGGAAATAGGGCTGCTGAAAATATCGTAGAGCCCGGGGGCGTAAAACCCGAAGAATATATATTTGTCTTTAAAGTCCTCAGGCGGCAGCAGGGGCTCCTCTCCTTTGGCGTAGCTTTCGGCGCTTTGGAGTATGTCGCTTATCCCGTAGGGGATATAACGGTCCAGGCTGCCCCGGAAGCGGAGTATGCTCCTGCCCTGGTTATCCACGGGGATTGAATAGCCGCCCCAGCGGATCCGCTTCTTTGTGGCGTCATAGACAAGGCTGTTGTCATGGCCGGAAACCAGCAGAGAGGCGGCGCTGAGTCCCGGAACCGCCTTGCCGTCAAAAAGGGTGAAAAGATTCATCCGGCGGACGATTCCGTCGGAATCGGGCCATCCGGTTATGCAGGCGATAGCGGCCGCATTGTCCCTCAGGCTGTCGATGGGGAACTGGGCGCGGACTGTTCCCCCGCCGTCTTTGCTTAACCGGGCGTATGCGGGGAGGAGATCGTCAAAGCCGGATAATTCAAAGAGAGGCTTGTCCAGCCCCTTTGGCCAGGCATCGAGGCTTCCGGAATCGCCGCTGAAGAAAACCGTCTGAACCACCCGGCCCGAGTCCTTTTCCGCCTGCGCAAAGGAAGCGTCATCTTCATAACCGCTCAACTCCTGCAAAGCCTGCACCGTACCCCGGAAGTAGGAGCCGGCGTCCCTGAACCGGCCTTCCGCCATGAGGTCCTGGGATTGCCTGAGGTTTTCGACCGCCGTGTTTATGATTTCGTCCTGCCGGGAATTCCGGTAAACCGAAGGCTCCGAAAAAAGCACGTCGAAAGCGACGGACTTTGCCCCGCCCAGGCGCATATATTCCGTGAATTCGGCGTAAGCCTTTCTGGGCCAGGGCCATCCCCAGCCCCTTTCCTTCAGCGCCCAGTCTATGCTTCTCTGATCCAGGAGAGCGACAATGATGTCTTCCGAAGGTCTGCGGGAACGGGCGAATATATTAACCCGGAAATCATACAGTTTATATTCGGGATAGCCAAACAAGCCGGATATAAAACTCAAGCTCACGATGAGAAACACTGAGACGATTATTAGCACCGCGGCGCGGTTTTTGTGGAATTGAGCGGACTTTGTTTTCATTTGAATGCCCGCGCCGCCTGCAATGACGATTTGAAACGGGACCGGCGGTAAGAACGGGTATCCCGAACATAGTAGCTCCCGATCAGCCTTTCGGCGTTGGCAATCCTCAACCCGGGCGAAGGGTGGGTAAGGTTGAATCCTCCCGGATGTTCTTTCTGGTTTTTGTCCAGGATTTTCAGGATCTCTATGAGGCTTGAGGGGTCATAGCCCGCTCCCGCAAGAAGGCCCATGGCCGCCGCGTCGGCGTCGAATTCCTGGCTTTGGCTAAAGCCGTTTTTCAAAAGCGTGTTGACCGTTTCGCCCACCGGCTCCCGAAAGAGAAGCGCCCTTTCCGCGGCGCTCAGTTCCCCCGCGGCAATAGAGGCCGCCCTGCCGGCGGCGGCGTCGAGATCCTGAACCAGGCGCTGGTTTTCGATAATCGCCGCCGCGTGGCGGAGTTGAATATGGGCAACCTCGTGGGCGATCACCGCCGCCAGAGCGTCTTCCGAATCAGCGCATTGCACCAGAGCCCTGGTAAGGAATATATGCCCTCCGGGGGTGGCAAAGGCGTTGATCTCGCTGCTGTCAAGAATCGCCGCACGGAAGCCGTTGTACAACACAGGCTGCCGGGAATTGATGACGATGGCCAGGCAGATCTTGTTGAGGTAAGCGGTCAGGGCCGGATTCCCGGTAAAAACCCGGTAATTCTTGAGGATCCCCGCCGCCACAGCCCGGCCCGCATAATAATCATCCTCGGCCGTCATTTCGTCCCGGAGTGATTCAAAGGCCCTGTCCATTTGGGACAGGGCGTCTCTTGCATCCTGAGACGCTCCCCCGCCATAATCGTTCCGGCCTTCCGCGGATAAAGTCAACGTAAAAATCAACGTTAATAATAGATAGAAGAAAAAGAAAAGGAACGGACAAAACGGCGCCGGTATTTTCTTCGGCATGTTATTCTCCTGTACCCAGACGGCCCTGGGCCAGAAAATCGTAGAGATCCCTTTCGTCAACCGCGAAAGATTCCATAGCGTCCACAGGCGTATAATCAAGCTCTTCCCCCTCCCGGTAGATTTGCTCTACCTCCGCCGAAAACCCCTTGCCGGCCATGGCTACTTCCCCGGCCCTGGGCGTATACCCGGAAGGGCTTATCCTCTTGCCGGTCAGAGCGGCGGAAGCCGTCCAGCCGGATAAAGCGGGGTTTGCCGAGCTGATCTCCGTCCACTTGCCGTTTGCCCGGAGGACCGTAACCGGGCTCCCTAGTTCCAGCGTTCCCCGGAGGGAGGCAAAAAACCCCGTCGAGGCCCTGACATCGGCCTTTTTTACCGCCACATACATGGCGCCGCCCGGGGCCTGGGCCGAGGCGGCGATCAGGGAAGCGATAAGCGCCGCTAAAACAAACAAGAACCGTTTCATGGCAACCCCCTTACTTTGATACTACTGTGAGGCTTTCCCAAAACTTCAGTTTTGGGAAAGCAACCTTAAATTTAGTAGAAAAAACGGGCTATGGGCCGCTTTTTCGGAAGCCTTTCCCAAAACTAACCGAGTTTTGGGAAAGGCT
>JAISRW010000083.1 GCA_031273405.1 Treponema sp. | reverse complement strand
GACATCCTCAAGGTGATAGACCAGGGCAGCGACGACAGCGTGAACGCCGTTTCAATCCGCCGTTTTGTTACCGCCTGTACCGGGGTGAAGACCACAACGGATTCGGAGCGGGCGACACTTATACAGACACGCCACCGTATACCTGAAATCCCCCTCCGGAACGATCAGATTCTGGTGCTGCAGGTTCCCCTGCCCGAACCCTTGCGTATGGTGGAGCCCCTGGAATCGGTAACCAAAGGAATGCACGCCGAAATGGATTACGCCCCCATGTGGCTGGCCCTGTACGAAAACATTGTTCGTGTCGGCGAAATCGAGCTGGGCGCCGATTATCCGGTAATGGTGGAAAACCGCTACATTATGATGCCTTCCCCCATCCCCCGATTTGACAATCCCAAACTCAACATGAGCCCCGCCCTCTATCTTTTCGGCGCGGGACGGGAAAAAAAGATCTACGCCCTGCCGCCTTACACAAACGTTGAGTCTCTTTGCTTTGAGGATCATCCTTTCAGGGTTGAGGATATGTCGGGCAGGATATGCCGTCTCTGCGGCGCGGAGGGAGTTTTTATGGACGAGTTCTTCGATTCACAAAGCGGGAAAAAAATGTATCAGTGTTCCGATTCCGGCTGCTGCGAAAAACGGCGGGGCGGGGGAACGGGCTGTTAGCAGTATTTTGCCGCCAGGGCGGCGAAAGCTTCGCCGGCTTTGACGGCCCGGCTGAGATATTCCCCCTCATCGCCGCCTCTCATTTGGCTTTCCAGCAGGTAGGGCGGTTCATAGGGAGAGGCCGCCAGTATTCCGGCAAACCCTTCCCAGTCAAAGGTTCCCTCAAAGGGCAAAAGGTGTTCGTCGCAGGCCGACATTTTGAGGTCGTCTTCCCAGCATTCGGGGGATCGCAGGCCGTGGTTGTCGTGGATGTGTACGATAAAGATCCGGCCGGTGTACAGGCGGGCCAGCTCCAGGCTGTCCGGCCAGACCACGTTGGCATGGCCGGTATCAAAACAGAGTCCCAAAAAATCCCTGTCATAGCGTTCAAACAGCAGCTTAAATTGATAGAGCTGATGTTCGCGGGGCGTTCCCATGAGGTTTTCCACACAGATCCTGACATGCCGGGCTCTGCAGTAGGGTTCCAGTTCGTCAAAGGATCTGCATGCCTGGGCATAGTACCTTGCCTTATATCTGCTGTCCCCCTCAAAGGATTTATAGGGAAGCTGCATGTGCAGCACGACCTCCCGGGTTTCCAGTTCATGGGCCAGGTCAATGCGGTTTTTAATGAGTTCCACCCCGGCCAGGCGGTTGTATTCGTTCTCCTCGGTGTAGCTCCTCGTATTTTGCTCAGTCCAAAGATACCGGTACATAGCCGGATCCGAGCGTCTTGTCCCGTCGGAGGCGTGTATGCCCTTTACCTTCAGGCCAAGCTCCCGGAGCCATTCCTTAATCTGCAGCATTTCATAGATCGAATAGGAATAGTCCCCTGACCATTCATGACCCCAATGAACATGACTGAAACGAGATCCGGCTATCCTGGCGAGGGTCCCTTTAATAACGCCGGCGTTTTTGCTTTCACCGTTATAATCCGAGCTGATTGCAAGCATGGGCCGTTCCTCAATTTTCAGATTTACCGATGGTTCCTTAATGAGCCCATGTAAGCATATCTTGAATCGCGGGTCAAGCGCGCCCTTTGTTCATCCTCCCGTTTTACCGGAATTTAACTTATCTCTCACCAAATCTTAACATAGCTTTTTTATTGTTCCCGCAAACGCAGGGGTTTAAAATGATCCCCCAAATATCAAGGAGGATACATGGCGCAATTGACGCTGTTTAATCTTCACAAGTCCTACGGGGACCTCAAAGTCATAGCCGGCATAAACCTTGATGTGAAGGAGGGGGAATTCATAACCCTGCTGGGGCCCTCGGGCTGCGGAAAAACCACGATCCTTAAAATAATAGCCGGTTTTGTTCAGCCCGACGAAGGGGAAATATATTTTGACGACGATCTCATGAACGCCGTACCGCCGAACAAACGTTCCGCCTCCATGTGTTTTCAAGCCTATGCCCTTTTCCCCCACATGACGGTGTGGAATAACGTTGCCTTTGGGTTAAAGATGCAAAAAATAGGAATGAAAGAACAAAAAGAGCGGATCCATGAGGCCCTAAAGATAGTGGGGCTTGAACAATTCGGAGAACGAAAGCCCTCCCAGCTTTCCGGGGGGCAGCAGCAGCGGGTCGCCCTGGCCAGGGCGGTGGTTACCAGGCCCAGGGTACTTCTTTTTGACGAACCCCTTTCCAACCTGGACGCGAAACTCCGGGACCGGGTGCGGGTCGAAATCAGACAGCTCCAGAAAAAATTGGGCATTACCAGCATCTATGTTACCCACGATCAGGCCGAAGCCCTGGCTATTTCCGACAGGATCCTTGTTATGGACGGGGGACTCATACAACAGGAAGACGAACCCTACAATTTGTACCGGAAGCCAAAAAATAGTTTTGTGGCGGATTTTATCGGGGCGGCAAATATAGGCAGGGGTAAAATAACCGGGAACGGCGGAGATTGTTTTACCGTCGAAACCGGCTACGGTCTTTTTTCCATGGAAAGAAACGCCGCTTCCTCGGGGAAGAACATAGGTGACACGGTACATTTTGCCTGGAGGCCCGAGGACGCCGAATTTAATCCCCGGGAAAGGACAAACAGAATAGAAGGGGTTATTGAGCAGGCTATTTTTATGGGCAACATGACGGACATTTTCTTTAACGCCGGGGGAACAAAGCTCCGGGCCCAGATAGCCGGCAAAATACACCTGAGGGAAGGAGAACAAATCGCCGTTAAGATAGGGGCTCCCAACTTTTGTCTATTGGGCGGCGCGTAGATGGCAAAACAGGCGCTGAAAGAAAAACTATCTACGGTTCTTTTTTTGATTCCCGGCGCCGGATTTATTTTATTGTTTTTATCCTTTGCCTTTATCCTTACCGTTTTCCAAAGTTTTGGTCTTTTTTCCCTGATTGGGGAATCGCGGTTTACCCTGAACCACTGGAAGGTTATTTTTGAACAGGAATTTATTGATTCCTTTCTTTTTTCTTTAAAAATCGGCATAGGCAGCGCTTTCGGGACCCTCCTCTTTGCCTATCCTCTGGCCCTTTTTTTACGGAAAAAGGGATTCGGGAAAAAACTATTGGGTTCGCTGGTAAAAATACCCCTTTTTATTCCCGCCCTGGTCGCCGCCTTTTTGGTGGTTAATTTGATTTCCTACCACGGCCTGGTTAACTCCGTTCTTCTTGCCCTGGGGATCATAGAAGAACCGCTCAGGATGCTTAACGACGAATTCGGCTGGGGGGTTTTTCTTATACAGATATGGAAAAACATCCCCTTCCAGCTTCTCATCATATCCTCTTCCCTGGCGGTTATCCGGAACGATGTCGAAGACGCGGCCCTTAATTTAGGGGCCGGCAGGCTCAAGGTTATTTTTTACATCACCATTCCCCTGTCTATTCCGGGCATACTGGTGGCGGTGGTCCTTGTTTTTATTATGACCTTCGGCGACTTCGCGATTACCAAGATCGCCGGTCCCGTGTATCCCAATTCAATAAGCGTCCGGATGCTGGTCGAGGCTATGGTGTTTCAGGAATGGAATAAGGCCGCGGTAATGGGGGTAATCGTCATGGTTACCGCCGTGGCCTTCGCGGCCCTTTATACCCAAATCGGCAAAAAGATTCAGGAGAACCGGCGGTGAATGTTCAAACGAAAAATATTCTAAGGAGCCGCGGAATATTTTTCGGACTCCTGGCCGTTTTCTTTATCGCCGCGCAGCTTTTAGCCGTATTTACCCCGGTGATCTTCGCCGTTTTGTGGTCCCTGGTTGACCCGGATCATCCCTGGTCGTATCCCGACGCGTTTCCCAGATCCCTGTCCTGGGCTCAATGGAAATACGTGTTTGATTATACCCATATCCTGCGGGCCCTGGCGACCAGCTATACCATCGGGATACTGGCCTCGTTATTGGCCTTTGTCCTGGCCCTGCCCACCGCCTATGTTCTGGGGCGGAGGAATTTTAAAGGCAGAGCCCTTATTTCCAATATTATCCTGATGCCCATTATCCTGCCCGGCATGGTGGTGGCCCTTTTCTTAAGCAGGGTCTTTTCCGTATTCGGCCTGGCCCAGACCCTGCCCGGCCTGGTTATCGGCCATTGCCTTATGGGTATTCCCTATATGATTAGGATCATGGCGACCAGCTTTTCCTCAATTCCCCAGGATCTTATTGACGCGGCCGAGAATCTGGGCGCCGGAATCCGGGATAAGATACGCTATGTTTTTATCCCCATGATACTTCCCGGTCTTTTTGCCGGTACTATCTTTACCTTTATTACCAGTCTGGAAGAATTTAACTTAACCTACATTATCGGCACCCCGACCTTTGAGACCATCCCGACCATACTGTATTCCTTTTTAGGCTACCATTTTATCAGGAGCAACGCGGCGGTGGTCGCTATTGTTCTGATGATTCCCAATATTATTTTGCTGATTACCGCGGAAAGATTTTTAAAAACAGACTATCTTTCCGCTTCGCTGGGAAAGATGTGAGCGCCCTTTTTAAAGCGCTCCCTTTTTGGAAAAACGCAAAGTGCGGTGCATTTTGCTAAGACCGGTGGGGACTAACCGAATTACCCCATGGTCAAATATTTTTACGATGACAGGAGACGGAAATGACAAAGAAGAGATTGTTTCTCGCGTTTATGATCCTGCTCTGCGGAACGGTGGTTTTCGCCGGTCCCGGCCGCGACCAGGATTCCGCATCAGGGACTAAGGATTATGTATCCATGAACTGGGATCAAATAACCGCCGAGGCAAAGGCCGAAGGTTCCCTGGTGTTTTATACCTGGTGGGGGGAAGAACACTGGATAGAAGCGGGAAGGGAATTTGAAAACCAGTACGGCATTAAAACCACCGTGGTTATCGGAGACGCCGCGGCTAACGCCAATAAGGTGATCGCGGAGGGAAACCAGCGGGCGGGAACCATTGACGCCATTATGATAGGCGGCGATTATCTTAAACCCGTCATGGATCTCGGGCTCTTTTATACGCCCATAACAAGGATCCTGCCCAATGTGGGCAAGCTCGACCCGAAGCTCCTTGAGTATGTGGAGGGGATAAAAAACAACGGCGAACTTATTCCCCTGTACCGGAACCAGACCGGCCTTCTGTACAATCCCACGCGGGTACCCAATCCCCCCCAGACCTGGAATGAGCTTATCGCCTGGATAAAGGCCAATCCCAAACGCTTCGGGTTCAACGATCCTTCCAAGGGAGGGTCGGGGCAGTCCTTTATCCAGACCGCCATCGGGGAACTTACCGGCGGCCTGGATCAATACCGGGGGGACGAAGAAGCGGCGCCGGCGAAAATGACAAGCTGGAGCAGGGTGTGGGACTGGATGAACAGCATGGAAGAATACTGGACCTATACCACCTCGAACAACGATTCCATTTCACGGCTTAACGCCGGAGAATTCTGGATGACCGTCGCCTGGGACGATGATACCCAGCTTATGTTGAAAAAGGGCAATCTCTTTAAGGAAGCGGTACTCTATATTCCTGATTTCGGGCTCGCCGGAGGAGGGGACTGCGCCGGGGTGTTACGGAACGCCAGGCATAA
>JAISRW010000262.1 GCA_031273405.1 Treponema sp. | reverse complement strand
TTTAACACCCCCACCTCGCTCCCGTTCACCATACAAACGATGCGGAAGGGGGCCAGACGGCTTTCGCCGGGGCCCGTGAGAGCGTCGAAGGCCTCCACGGAAACGACGTAACGCCCCTGCCGCACGGTCCGGGTTTGAGCCGGGTCGATGAGCCGGCCCTCGCTGTTCCTGAGCCTCACCGAGGCGATGACCGGGGGGCGGGTGTCTTCCCTGGGGCTGTTGATTATCGAAGGGTTTATCCACCGCCGTTCCCGGCGATCAAAGAGGGAAAAATAAAATCCTCTTGTTTTGGACCATCCTGAATTTCCCGATTCCCCTACCGCGCCGCCCCTGGCTGTTTTTGGCGGAAGCGCCGGGAGGGCGCCTCCCATGCGGCTGTATATGCTGATGATCCCGTCACCGTGATCCAGGGCCAGCCAGGAACCCAGGGGCGACGGAAGCCGGGAAGCCCCTCCCTCCCGGCCTTGAAAGAGAAGCTCTCCCTGTTCCGCCGCCAGTACCGGATCGTCCTCTTCAAAGGCCATTCCCAGAAGCGGTTTGCCGGAATCGTTAAAGCCGAAATTATTGATTATTTCCCCTGTGAGGGAAGGCCAGTCCATGGAATAAGGAAAGGGGCCGAAAACCCCGGCTAAAAAAACGGCGATTAAGAGAAAGCGGCGTTTCATGTCAGTTTTTCCTCAGTTCAAAATATGCCAGGGTAGAATCCCCGCCCACAAAAAGCCCGTCTCCCCGGCGGCCGAAGAAGGCGCTTTCGCTCCTGAAGGGCGCGTTGATAACGATGGTCCCCGGAAGCTTTATGGCCGCAAAGCGTTTCCTCGTTTTCTTTTCCGAAGGGCCGCCGCTTCCGCCCTGCAGGCTCGTGACGGCAAAGAGGTATCCGCCGCCGCCTGTATTGTCCATGGCGGCTATCTCTCCGTCCAGCGGGACGGCGGTGCTGATCCTGGAGGCGATTTCGTAAAGCCCCAGACCCCCTTCCCGTTCATAGACAACCCAACTGTCGTTTTCGACAAACGCCACATACACATCCCTCCTAAAGCCGTCGCCGAGGAATTCGTGGTAGACCACCTTATAGGTGTCCCCCGAGCGTTCCAGGAGCAGGAACCTTTGATCGTCGATTCCCGAAATTACGGCCACCATGGAAGCGTCACTGGAAATCGCGCAGCCCAGGATCACCGAAACCCGGGAACCCCCCGGTTCAAAGGCGGGAATCAGGGGCAGCCCGGAAGAATCCAGCAGTTCCACCACCCCGTCCAGAGTTCCGGCCAGCACGCAGCCGGCGGCCCCGTCAACGCAGGTGAGGAGGGCGGGAAAATCGTGGGCCCAAAGCGTTTTCCCGTCCTGGTCCAGGGCGATCAGGGAATTCTGCTCATTCCCCAAAATATAGATTTTATTATCCAGAAACAGGGGGTAGCCGCCGGGATTTTCTATCGCCAGAACCGGCTTATTTTGAGGGTCCTGAATCCGGACAGTATCGGGCAGGGCGCCGTACTCGGTCCAGTACCCGTCCGACAGCGACACCTGACCGGTCACCGGCTGGTTGATAGCAAAGCGGCCGTCGTCCCCCACATAGCCGAAGCGGTTTCCCGCCTCAAAGGGCATAAGAACCGGCTGGGCAGAAGGCCCGCTCTCTTCGGGGCCGTTGCTCGAATAGCTGGTGATATATATAGGATAATTCGATTCCAGAGAGCTGAGCCACCGGGCTACAAGGATGGTTTCCCTCGGTATGGGCTGGGCGGCCACGAAAACATAGATTAAGAAGAGCCCGAGACCCAGAAAAAAAAGATATTTTCGCTTTTCTTTTGCCACCAGGTACCTCAATATTATAAAATTAAAGGAAGAGCCTTTCACAAAACTCGGTTAATTTTGGGAAAAACCCGGAGGTTCAAAATTAGGCGATACGCGATACGCAGGATTTTGAGAACCCGACCTTATACTTATTATAGTCTTTTGACTCTTTTTTGTTAAGGGAGGCAGTCCGGAATGTCGGATTTTGGAACCGGCTCAAAGGAGTGAATTATGAGCGACGGCGTAAAGGAAATTGATATGAAAATCGATATGGATGAATTATTCGAGCAGGCCAGGAAGGCGGCCCAGGCGGCCTACGCGCCATATTCCGGATTCAGGGTAGGGGCGGCCCTACTGGCCGAGGACGGAACGGTTTTTTCCGGTTGCAATGTGGAAAACCGCTCCTACGGGCTCACTATATGCGCCGAAAGAACCGCCGTGACCAAGGCCGTCAGCGAAGGCCGGCGGGTGTTTAAGGCCCTGGCTATCGCCGCCCTCGATTCAGCGGTCCCGGTAGGGCCCTGCGGCGCCTGCCGGCAGGTCTTGAGCGAGTTCATGGACGGCGAAGCGCCTGTCCGCTTTGGCGGCGGAGGCCCCGGGCGGGTAGACACCACCATAGGCGACCTTATCCCGTATGATTCCCTGCAGGATCTTGGAAAGCAGAATCTTGGAAAACCTTGACATTTGATGCGGTATAGTGCTATATTATAACAAACGTAGCTTTCCTAAAATTGCAGTTTTGGGAAAGCCTCTTAATTAGCATGTTTGAGAGGCAAGCTTCATGATAGATGACGATATCCTTACGCTGGAAGAAGTGGCAAAATACTTGCGGGTCTCCGAACGGACCGTTTACGACTGGGCCCAAAGGGGAGAGATCCCGTCGGGCAAAATCGGCACGGTCTGGCGCTTTAAAAAATCGGAAATAGAGAAATGGGTCAGCGAGCGTCTTTCGGCAACCAGGCTTCTGCCCCAAAACAGGGCCATACATCTTGAAACGATCATATCCCCCGACAGGATCGTTTTCCTCGATTTTTCAACCAAGCGAGACGCCCTCCTGGCCCTGGCCGGCAACCTTTCCCGGTCTCCTCAGATAAAAAACAGCCAGGAGTTGGCCGCGGAAATCCTCAAACGCGACGAGCTGATGAGCACCGCCATAGGCCGGGGCATAGCCATCCCCCATGTGCGGCTCTCTTCGGTAACCGACCTGGTAGTGTCTGTGGGGATAAGCAGGACCGATATCATCGATTTTCAGGCCCTGGACGACGAACCGGTGCGGCTCCTGTTTATGATAGCCGCCGCCTATAATCAGCACGCCTATTATCTCCAGACCCTCTCCTACTTCAGCGCCCGGCTCAAGAACAAGGAGCTTCGCGCCGCCCTTCTGGAAGCTAAATCCGCCGGAGAAGCCTACAACCTTCTGGTCAAGGTTTAGCCGCTGCTTAAAGCGGTGTTATCAGAGGCTTTCCCAAAGCTCGATTAGTTTTGAGAAGGCCCCAATTTTCCGATAAATAAGCATGGGCCGTTCTTTTCTTTTGGGTCTCTTTTTGTTCATCGCGTTTTTTCCCCTTTTGGGCCATGGCCAGGAGGTGCTCAGGGGCGAGGTATGGGTAGAACTGGAGCCGGTTTACGGCGCTTTTGTTGACGAAGAGTATCCCCTGGATATGGATACCGCGGCCAAACGGGCCCTTGAAGAAGCGGCCATGTTCTTTTCGGCCATGATCTACGGCTGGTCCTTCAATTACGATATAGGCGAGAGGGCTAGGGGCATTGCCGAGCAATTTGAGCTTGAGCCGGTAGGAGCCATAGCCTGGGGCGATCCGGGGCTGCGGGTTACTGCCGCCGGGGTAAAGGACATGCGGCTTTCTCTGTGGGCCGATTACCGGCCCCGGGAAAACCAACTCCGTCGGCTCAATGCCTGGAAAGCCGGAAACATACGGGGCGCCCAGGCCGTAGGCTGCGGTCCGCTGGGAGGCCCGGCGGACATTAACGGCTGGTTCAGCATAAAGAAAACCGCCATGGAAGACGCCGCCCGGACCGCAATCAGGGCCATGCTCAGAGGCAGCGAACGGAACCGGCCCAAGGAAGCCCGCGGTTTTATCAGCCTCGCCGCTTTTCCGCGCTATTTTATGGATTCAGGCCGCTGGCTCTGTTCAGCCCGTTTCCGGGTAGAGATCAAGGAAATCGTCCCCTTTTCGGCTTATTAACCCACGAGCAGAGCGGTTCGATGCGGTCGTTTTTCTTTTCGTGCATTTCGCGGTTAAAAGTGAGTCCCCTCCGAAAAGTCCGCAATAGGTGATACAATAACCGTATATAAGCCTGTTCATTTACAGCATTGCGTTGACCAATGTAGTCACCATCTGCAACAAATTCAGTTTGAATAGTGCCAAGAACTTCCGCATTTTTGATTTCCGATAATGGTTTATATGGACCAGGTGTTGCACAAGAAACCAATAATCCAACCAAAGCTAAAAGAACCACAATCCTAAGCTTTTTTATAACATCCTCCGTAGATGAGCCATAGCCCGTCTACCCCGGCGTTTCCAATTCCGCTGTTTTGAAAACGCCGCTTTGCTTATTTCCGTACCCAACGGATACGGCGCGTCATGAGACGCGATTTTATCACCGCCAACGGCGGCGTAAAATACTTAGGGAATAACCGCCTCCTCAATAGCGCCGAAGGGCCCCTTCTCCCCTTCCCGCTCGATCTCCCAGCGGCCGGCAAGG
>JAISRW010000253.1 GCA_031273405.1 Treponema sp. | reverse complement strand
TGAACCTTGCCGGAGAGATCCCCAAAACCGGCGCCCATTTTGACTACCACGGCTACCGCTTCAAGATAGTGGACATGGACGGCAACAGGATCGACAAGGTGATGATCTCCGCCCTTCGGGAATGAGGGTGAAGGGTGAAGGGTGGAGAGTTAGAGGGCGGGGGAGGCTATTCTTCCGGCGTACAGCTCTTTGGGGTATACGGTGATGCCAAGACGCTTTTCCAGGGTTGAGAGACGGCGCAGTTCAACTTCGTCGCCTATGGTGACCATGATGCCCCGCTTCCCGGCCCGGGCGGTGCGGCCGGCCCGGTGGACATAAGCATCGGGGTCGGCGCTTATGTCCAGGGCGATAACGTGGCTTATGCCGCTTATATCCAGGCCCCGGGCGGCAAGATCGCTGGTTACCAGAAAGCGGATGCTGCCGGAACGAAAATCGTCCAGCGCCTGTTTCCGCGATTTTTTGTCCATATCCCCCCAGAGGCCCCCGGCGGCAAGCTTATGGTGCTGAAGCTGGGCGACGATGTTTCCTACCTGTCCTCCCCGGCCGGTAAAGATCAGGGCCTTTTTGGGGTCCGCGGCAGAGATAAACGAGCGGAGGAGGCTGATTTTCCGGCGGCCTTCGCAGAAAAAGGCCCAGTGTTCCACATGCTTGCGAAGCACCTCGTTCTCCCCGGCTTCCCCGGTGTAAACGCCGCCCCCGGACAGGCCGCCCATGAGGGACAAAAGCCGCTCCCTGCTTTTGGAAGGAAAGGTGGCCGAGCAGGCGACGATTTGGGGGCCGCCTTCGGCTTTTCCGCCCCGGCGGGAATCCCCGATGAGGCGGACCAGTTCGCTTGTCTCGGCGAAAAGTTCATCGGAAACCAGGCGGTCCCCCTCGTCCAGAATCAGGGCTTCCGTACTCTTGAGCTTGAGCTTCCCCATCCGGGCCAGCAGCAAGAGCCGGCCCGGGTTCCCCGTCGCCATAAGGGGCCGGTCTTTTTTAAGGCCCTCGATCTGGCGGCTCAGGGAGGTGGAACCGATAAGCAGGGAACAGCGGGGAAGGGGAAGAGCGGCCTTAACAGAGGCCAGTAAAAAGTCGGCTTCGCCCTTGATCTGGGAGCAGAGTTCATAGGTGGGGGCGCAGATAAGGATCACCGGCCCCGAAGCGCCGCCCTTGGCTAAAAGCTTCGTCTGTATGAGGGGCAGGAGGTAGGCGAAGGTTTTGCCCGTTCCCGTGGGGGAACTGAAAACAAGGCTCTCCCCCGCCTCAAGCCTCGGGATTATCCGCTCCTGCACTTCCGTGGGGATGGTGATTTCCCGCTCCTTAAGGCGGTCCTGAAAAACGGGAAGAACTCCCAGATCCGCAAACGATGGATGTTCCACAGGCTCTAATGCCTCCATTTCATTTTCATTTCGTGCCATTTCTTGTTTGTTATTTTCTGCAATTTTTTGTTATTTTCCTTCCACCACCGCTTGTCTATCATGAGTTCCCAGACCGGAAGCCGTCTTTCTCCGTACTCCTCCGAATAGGCGGCAATGACTTTTTCGTATACCCCTTCCAGCCGGCGGGTTATCGCGTCGATGGACCAGGATCGGGCGTGCTCTTTCGCCTCAAGGGCCTTGCGGTCATAAAGCTCACTGTCGTCCATGAGCTCCAAAACCCGCCGGGTAAATTCCCCAGTATCGTTCCTGACCATAAAACCGCCGTTGTCCCCGCCCATGACCATGATGGTTCCCATCTCCCCGATGGCCACTACGGGGATTCCTGAGAACATGGCCTCCAGGGTCACCAGGCCCTGGGTTTCCGTAAGCGAAGGAAAGACAAAAATTTCGGATATGCTGTAGGCCAGGGCCAGATATTTCCGCTCCATGTAACCGGTGAACACGCACTGCTCCGCCACCCCCCGGCCGGCGGCTTCTTCCTCGAAATAATCCAAATCCGGTCCGTTGCCTATGATAAGAAGGGCCGTATCAGGATGCTGGGCGAGGATGCCGGGCAGAATCTCGAGCAGAAACCCCAGGTTCTTTTCTTTTGCCACCCGGCCGGCAAAAAGGAGTATACGCTTTCCCTTAAGCGCCGGATACCGGGTTTCCAGCTTTTCCCGAAACCGGCTTATCTCCGCGGGGTCGTGAACAAAAAGATCCGGATCTATGCCTGTGGGCAGCAGGAAGGTCTCCCGCTTGAATTTATACTTCCTTACTACCGTCTCAATCTGGGGAGTGGGTACAATCACCCTGTAGGAACGCCTGAGTATGTTTTTAAGAATCCCCCGGATAAAAAAGCGCACAATAACAGGAGGAAACAGGGGGAAGTAGCTTTCGGCGTAATCTTCCCACATGGTATGAAAGGTATAAATTGCCGGGAGATTATGGGCTTTGGCGTACAGGAAGCCGAATTCGGCAATCATAATTTCGGTATTGATATGGATAATATCGGGATCAAAAGATTCTACCTGTTTAAAAACCCAAAACCACTTGTTGAATTTCGCGATCCTGTCTTCTTTGGTGATAAAGGCGGGCATAGAAGGAACCCGGACAATCCGGGGGTCCCCCTCCTGTTCCTGATCTCCGTTCGCGGCGAAGTCTGTCGCGGGATACGAGGAGCAGATGATCAGCACCTGGTGGCCCGCCTTTATAAGGCTCCTTGAAAAGGAATCTACCGACACGGTAACGCCGTTTATACGGGGCCAGTAGGCGTCGGTAAACATGACGATTTTCATGGCCTCAGTGTAGCATAAAACAATTTTAAATGATATATTTCCATATCATGAACATCGGCATTGTATTCTTGGCGGTATTTCTGGCGCTTATGACTGTAGTCGGAATCTGGGGGATGAAAAAAACAAAGACCCTGGGTGATTTCTTCCTCGGCGGGCGGACCCTGGGGCCCTGGGTTTCGGCGGTGGCCTACGGGACTTCCTACTTTTCCGCGGTGATCTTTATCGGCTTTGCCGGCACCCAGGGCTGGCAGTTCGGCCTGAACGCCCTGTGGATTGCCTTGGGGAACGCCGTCATCGGAGCGGGGGCGGCCTGGCTGGTTCTCGGCCGCAGGACCCGGCGCATGACTCAGAACCTGGACTCCATGACCATGCCGGAATTCCTCCAGAAACGCTACGGCGCCAGGCACCTCAAGCCCCTGGCGGCCTCGGTGATCTTCTTCTTCCTCCTCCCCTACTCGGCCTCGGTCTTTAAGGGCCTGGGCCATCTTTTTGAAAAGGTCTTCGGCATACCCTACGACATCGCCCTCCTTATCATGATAGCCTTTACGGGGGTCTACCTCATCCTGGGAGGATATTTCGCCATTGCCGTCACCGACTTTATCCAGGGGATAATCATGTTCGCCGGAGCCGCGCTTATGGTGCTGGTGCTTTCCCGGCAGGGGGGCGGCTATTTTGAAATGATCGGAAAGGCGGCGGAAGCCTACAGCCTTCACATCCCCCCGGAAAAGCAGCCCGCCGTCCTGACGGTGGTTTCACTTGTTTTTATGACCAGCTTCGGCACTTGGGGCCTCCCCCAGATGACCCAGAAATTCTACGCCATCAAGAACGAACAGGTCATCCCCAAGGCGGCAATCGTGACTGCCGTGTTCGCCCTGATGATAGGGTTCGCGGCCTATTCCACCGGCGCCTTCTCCCACGTATTCTTCGATTTGAACACGGTTCCCAGGAACGAAGCGGGTCAGATCCTCTACGACCTCATCGTGCCGACCCTGCTCACCGACCACCTGCCCCAGGTTCTCCTGGCCCTGATCCTCCTCCTGGTGCTTTCGGCTTCCATGTCTACCCTCTCTTCCCTGGTGCTGGTTTCTTCGTCTTCGGTAGCCATCGACCTCTATCCCTCGGTAATCAATACAAAAACAGGGAAGGACCGTTCGGTGGCCATGATGCGCTTCCTCTCGGCCGTCTTCATCGTTATCTCTTATTTTATCTCCCGGTTTCAGATCAGCATCATCGTCTACCTCATGTCCCTAAGCTGGGGGGTTGTTTCCGGTTCCTTCGCGGCCCCCTATATCCTGAGCCTCTATTCCAAAAGGGTAACCAAGGCGGGAGCCTACGCCGGCCTTATCACCGGTACGGCGGTGATGATCGTCCTCTTCTTTGTCCTGGGCGCCGGTAACTCTCCCCTGGCGGCTTCCATAGCCATTATCGTCCCCTTTATCGTGGTGCCCCTGGTTTCAGCCTTTACCGCCCCCCCCGAAAAGGATCTGATCGACAGGGCCTTTGAGGGGATTGGTGGTTGGAGGAAAAAGAGAATTTAACCTCCGGTCCGAGGCCGCACGGACGGATAGAGAGAACGACAATAAAATAGTGTTTTCATCTATCTTTCTCACAAACAGATAAAAAATTCAGGTGTAAATTCTGAATATCGAAACAAAAGTCCGTGGTGTCCGGGTGGTCCGTGGTTATAAAAACGCATATGGGCTAAAGCCCTTTATTCCGCCGATAGCGCCACGGCAGCGGCGGCGCTATCCCCACACGGCGCCTGAATAGTTACGATTTTTTGTAACTACTCAGGTATATACGATATTTCATATATTTTTCTTGTTCTCAAGTGCTTGGGGACCCACAGGCAGGGCCAGCGCATTAAAAATTCTCGAATTGGCTATAAAGTTGGCATGATCTATGCTATGATAAAGCAAAGTTAATTTTTTTGGGAGGGAATCATGGAAACAAGAACCATAGCGCCGCTGGCGGAGTATTTCAAGGATGTGAAAGACCCGCGCATAGAGCGGAAAAAGCTGTATCCCTTGAACGAAGTCATCATCGAGCCTGTCCCAAAACTATTTAACTGTGCGCTGAAAGCACACGGTTTTGGGACAGGCTCTTGGAAAAAGCGGCTTGAGGCCCGCTTTTTCCCCTAAATTTAAGGTTGCTTTCCCAAAAC
>JAISRW010000098.1 GCA_031273405.1 Treponema sp. | reverse complement strand
GGTTCGCGGACACAAAGGAAGAAAAAAGGGGGGCGCTATTCCCATTTATAGTCACTGCCGGTTCTTTGTGGTATAGTCTATCTAGTATGGCTTTTGGTCATTTTGCCGTTGAGATCGGAAAGGCTCTGCCTCTGGGCGCTGTCCTCACCGAAAGAGGCGTAAATTTTGCTGTTTTTTCCCGGCACGCCGCATCGATGAGCTTGCTTCTCTTTGAATCCGGCGAACCCGGCAGCCCCTTTGAGGAAATCAAGCTGGACCGGCGGAAAAACCGCACCGGAGACGTATGGCACTGCCATATCAAGGGGCTTGGGGCCGGCTCTTGCTATCTTTACCGGGCCGACGGCCCCTATATCCCCGAAAAGGGCTTCAGGTTCAACGCCAACAAGGCCCTCATCGACCCCTACGCCAAGGCCCTGACGGATCTTTCGCATTGGGATCTGAGGACCAGCCTGGCCTATAATCCCGGCGAATCTTCTTCGGATCTTTCCTATTCCTATAAGGACGATATAGCGTTTAAACCCCGGTGCATTGTGGTGGACGATTCCTTTGACTGGCAGGGCGATATGCCCCTCAACTATCCCCTCCGCTTTTCCGTCCTCTACGAAACCCATGTCCGGGGCCTTACGATGAACGCCAATTCGGCGGTAGGGCATCCCGGAACCTATAGGGGGGTAATCGAAAAGATTCCTTTCTTCAAAGAGCTGGGCGTCACGAGCCTGGAATTTCTTCCCATCCAGGAATTCAACGAACGGGAAATCTCCGCCAGGGATCCCCGCACCGGGGAGGCTTTGAAAAACTACTGGTGCTATTCGACCGTGGCCTTCTTCGCCCCCAAAGGGTCCTACGCCTCGGACAAAAGCCCCGGCGGCCAGGTGCGGGAATTCAAGGAGATGGTCCGGCATCTCCACAGGGCGGGCATCGAGGTGATCCTGGACATTGTCTTTAACCATACCGCCGAAGGCAACGAGATGGGGCCGACGTTCTCTTTCAGGGGGCTGGACAATTCCGTCTATTATATACTGAACGAGAACAAGCGTTACTACCAAAATTATTCGGGCTGCGGGAACACGGTGAACTGCAACAACCCGGTGGTGAGGAATTTTATCCTTGACTGCCTCCATTACTGGGTGGTGGAGATGCATGTGGACGGCTTCCGTTTCGACCTGGGCTCCATCCTGGGGAGGGACCAGAGCGGGCGGCTTATGGAAAACCCTCCGGTTCTGGAACGCATCGCCGAGGACCCGGTTTTAAATTCTACCAAAATCATCGCCGAGGCCTGGGATGCCGGGGGCGCCTACCAGGTGGGCTGGTTCCCCGGGCGCTGGGCCGAATGGAACGACCGCTTCCGGGACGATATGCGCCGCTACTGGCGGGGGGAGCCCAGGCAGACCCGCCATCTGGCCACGAGGCTTTCGGGGAGTTCCGACTTGTACCTGCGGGACGGCCGCAAGCCCTTCCATTCGATCAATTTTGTCACCAGCCACGACGGCTTCACCATGATGGATCTGGTTTCTTATGACTGGAAGCATAACGAGAGGAACGGCGAGCAGAACCGCGACGGCGGCGACAACAACCTGAGCGCCAACTACGGAGCCGAAGGCCCTGTCCGGGACCCCGCAATCAACGGCCTCAGGGAAAGGCAGGTAAAGAACTTCATCGCCTCCCTCCTGGTTTCCCTGGGGACCCCCATGATCCTCGGGGGGGATGAAATGGGCCGCACCCAGGGGGGGAACAACAACGCCTACTGCCAGGACAACCCCGTTTCCTGGTACGACTGGTCGCTGTGCACAAAGAACGCCGGGCTTTTCCGCTTTGTCAAAGAGATGGTCGCCTTCAGGCTGCGGCACCAGGGCTTTATGCGGCCCGAATTTTTCACCGGCAGGGACGGCAACTATAACGCCATTCCCGACATAAGCTGGTTCGACGAAAAAGGGCAGGCCCCGGACTGGGACAATCTGGACTATTGCCTGGCCATGAGGATGGACGGGAGCCGGGCGGATATTCTGGCTGACCGGGACGACAACGATTTTTTCATCATGTTTAACGCAGGCCCCGAACCGGTCAAATTCAAAGTCTGCGATCCCATGGACGGGAAAAAATGGGTCCGGGTGGTGGACACAAGCCTGCCTTCCCCGTATGATATAATGGCTTCGGGAGCAGGAGCGCCCCTGGAAGATCCCGATGTTTATAACCTGCAGGATCGGAGCATGGCGGTGCTTGTATCCAGAATGCTTTATTAACGGAGGCTTTCCCAAAACTTCAGTTTGGGACAGCCTCAACGGAGTCGATATGGACGAAAGCTCTTTTATCCTGGGCGTTGACCTTGACGGGGTGGTGGGCGACTTTTACGGCGCCATGCGGGTCATCGCCGCCGAATGGCTCAACAAACCGGCGGAGGAGCTCGCCACAGAAGTAAGCTTCGGCCTTGACGAATGGGGCATTGCTGAATACGGGGGCTATGACAGGCTGCACCGCTTCGCCGTAACCCAGCGGAATCTTTTCCGGGACATGAAGCCTGTCAGAGACGCCCCGGCAACATTGCGAAAGCTTTCCAGCCGGGGTATCAGGATACGGATCATCACCCACAGGCTGTTCCTGAAATATTCCCATAAAACCAGCATTACCCAAACCGTCGACTGGCTCGACAACTGGGATATCCCCTATTGGGACATCTGCTTTATGAACGACAAGGTCGCCGTAGGGGCCCATGTCTATATCGACGACTCCCCCTTAAACATAAAGCAGCTGAGGGCCCAAGGCTGCAAAACCATCGTGTTCACCAATTCTACCAACCGGAATTTTTCCGGCCCCCGGGCCGATACCTGGCAGGAAGCCGAGCGGCTTGTCATGGAAGCCAGGGAAGAATGGAAAACCGGCACCCTCTCCCTTCTATAAAGACGCCGATATACTATGGCCGATATAGTGCTCGCCGCGATCAACGCCAAATGGATACATCCGTCCCTGGCGCTGCGGCTGCTCAAGGCTAATCTCGGCGAACTGGAAGAGGGCTGCGAAATAATAGAATTCGCCCTGCGCCAGAGGCTCCCCGAAAAGACCGGGCCTCTTTGGGCGGCCCGGCCCCGCATCCTGGGGCTTTCGGTTTCGATCTGGAACCACCAGGCGACGCTGGAACTGCTCGATTCCCTGGAAGCAGGATGGCGCTCCCGGCCTGTGGTGGTCCTGGGAGGGCCTGAGGTTTCCTTTCTGCCTGAGGAGGCTGCAATTTTCCGCCGCGCCGATTACGTCATCCGGGGCGAGGGGGAAGAAGCCTTCGCGGAATTATGCCGGTTTATTTTGGACCGGAGGAAACCCGGCGGCCCCGCCCCGCGGCCGGCCGGCGGAAAGTTCATCGACTCCCCGGGTGTAAAGCTCCAGGCGATCAAAAGCGCCTACCATCTCTACAGCGGCGAGGATCTCCGGCGGAAGCTGGTCTACGTGGAGGCTTCCAGGGGCTGCCCCTTCGGCTGCGAATTCTGCCTGAGCGCCGCCGGCGCTTCTGCCGGAAGGGTGCGGGAATTCCCCCTGGAACCATTCCTGGCCGAAATGGACGGATTACTACGCCGGGGAGCGGGAATCATCAAGTTTCTGGATCGGACCTTCAACCTGGATATGAAACGGGCGGTAACAATTCTGGATTTCTTTCTGGACAGGATGGGGGGCGCCCGGTTACGAAAGGATTTCTGCGTCCATTTTGAAATGGTTCCTTCCAATTTTCCCGCCCCATTGCGGGACCGCCTCAGGCGCTTTCCGCCGGGGAAATTGCGGCTGGAAATCGGCATCCAGACCCTGGACAGCACCACCGCCGCCCTCGTCCGCCGGGGAGGCTGCGCCGGGGAGGAGCTTGAGATACTTTCGTTTCTCGGCCGCGAAACCGGCGCCATTGTCCACGCGGACCTCATCGCCGGCCTCCCCGGGGAAGGGATGGATTCCTTCGGCCGGGGTTTCGACCGGGTATGGGCGGCGCTGTCGGGGGGCGGCGCCGGTTCAAAAGCCCGGGCGGAAATACAACTGGGCATCCTCAAGCTGCTCCCCGGCGCCCCCATCGCCCGGCACAGCGGCTCCTTCGGCATGGTTTACGCAACGCTGCCGCCGTACGAAGTCATGGAAACCGCGGCCATAACCCGGAGCGGCATGGACCGGATAAAAAACTTCGCCCGCTTCTGGGAGCTCATCGTGAACCGCGGGGGCTTTCCCGATCTGACGCCCCGGCTCCTTCCTCCCGGCGGCCCGGTGTTCCGCTCTTTTATGGAGCTGGCGGACCGCCTTCTGGTTGTCTTTAAGCGGAACTGGGGCATCGACCGGAAGGATCTCCGCCGGGCTTTAGAGGCGCCGTAACTATTCCGCCGCCCGTCGAAACAGCCGAAGCGTGCGGCGCACCGGCGGGCGCAGAATACCTTCCGGAAGCTCCGGAAACCATTCCGCAAGT
>JAISRW010000157.1 GCA_031273405.1 Treponema sp. | reverse complement strand
GGTCCCTTGCAAAGGTTCCTCATAAGGCTTATCATTAATAATTATTTATGAGCTCTATGCTTTCTCCTTACCGGCTGGGTAAAGCGCGGGATTTATATAACATCTTTAATGTTTTTAACGCCCTTTCCTGGCAGTTTCTCGTAGGGAACATTATTACCCTTTTTGCCTTGAGGCTGGGGGCAAATTCGACCTACGTAGGCATCATCAACGCCCTGCTCTATGTGTCCTTTTTTTTTCTCCCTGTAGGAAAGATCCTGACCAACCACTTCTCCATCGTCAAGGTATTTGCCGCCGGATGGATGAGCCGGGCTATCGGCATGAGCCCCCTTCTTTTCGTGCCGGCCGCGGTTGCCGGGGGACATCATGATACGGCGCTCTGGCTGACCATCCTGGGGGTCGCCCTCTTCCACATCGGGCGGGGAATCGGGATGATAGGAAACAACCCCGTGCTGAGCCACCTGGCCTCCGGCCCCGACCGGGGCAGCTACATGACCCAGATTCAAATCATCAACAGCGCCATAGGCATGTTCGCGGGTTTTATCATCGCCATAGTTTTGGGCCGGGCCCCTCCCCTCTTCCTCTACAGCATCATCATGGCGGCGGGAATAGGCTGCGGTATTTTCAGCAGCATCCTGATGGCTAAAATTCCCGGGCCGGAGATCGAAAAAGACAGCAACAAAATAAGAATCGCGGATACCGTAAAAGAGGCCCTTGCCCAGCCTTCCCTCAGGCAGTTTGTGGTCATCCTGCCCATGGTGGCCCTGGTTTCGGGGGTTTCCCGGGCCTTCCTGATTGTCTACAGCCGGGAAGTATTCGGCCAGAGCGACGGCATGGTTTCCCTCTACGCCGTATTCGGCGGGCTCGGGAATCTGATGATCGGGCTTCTCATCAAATTCCTGGTAGACAGAATTGGCGCGAAACCCATATTCAGCCTCTGCGTCCTGATCGCCCTGGTGAGCATGGTTCCGGTGCTTTTTGTCCCCCTTGGCATAGCGGACAACTTTACCACCGTCACCCTCTATCTTGCCCTCCTGTTTTTCCTCATGAACTTCGGCTGGCTCGGTTCCGAAGGGATTATGCAGACCTATTTTTTGGGGCTGGTCCCGGCGGACAAAATGATGGATATGGGGATCCTCTATTTCTTCGGTTTCGGGATTGCCGGGGCCGGGGGCTCTTTTCTCGGGGGCCTGCTGCTGGATGTCATTTCCGGTCTCAGTCATTCCCCCATCTTTTCCTTCAGGATTCTCTACCTCATCCTGATCGCCATCGCCGCAGGGATACTGATCCTCATGCGGAAGCTGGTGCCCCTGGGCGCCCTACCCTTCTGGGGCGCCATGGAAGTCATGTTTTCCTTCAGGAACCTCAAGGCCATTTCCCTCCTGGACAGGCTGAACAAGACCAGCGATTCTCAGGAAGAAGCGGCTCTCCTGGAGGCCCTCCACGATACCCCCTCAAAGCTGGCCATCCGGGGGCTTCTTACCCGGGCCAAATCGCCCCGGCTTCAGGTGCGCCTGGAAAGCCTCAGGGCTATCGACGCCCTGGACACCCTGGACGAGGCGACGGAACGGGCCCTCATGGAAGACATCATCAACAACCCTTATACTACCGCCTATAACTCGGCCAGGATTCTGGGCAGCCACGGGGTTTTTTCCGCCATCCCCCTCCTGCGGGAACTGGCGGTTTCCAAAGACTACATGCTGGCCGGGGAAGCTATCATCGCCCTGGCCAAGCTGGGGGACAATGCCTTCCGGCCCCAGATCGAACGGATCATCGCGAGAACAAAGAACCCCCGCCTCAAGATCATGGGAGTCGAAGCCTTCGGCATCTACGGTTCCCCCAATTCCCTGACGGTCCTCCTGGATATACTCAGGGGGGCGGATCCGCCGCCCTATCTCCGGGACGAAGTTGTCCTGGCTATGGCCGGCATCCTGGACGTACAGAACCAGTTTTACCCTCTCCTGGTGCGTTTCCTGGAGGACGAGTCCCTGGCGCCGACTCTGGCCCTGGACGAAGCAGAATGGGCCTATGAAAATTATGTTTCCACCTTCGGCCGCAAGCGGATTAAAAAAGACCCGAACCTGGCCGCCCTGGGCCGCCAGGCCAGGATCCTCCAGCCGGCGGTGTCTGAGTATGTGAAAAATTCCAACGGCAGCCAGCTCTCCCGGTGGATCCTGGAACTCCCCGACGATCTTGTCCATACGGTGGTTCAGGTGGTTATATCCGAGGCGGTCCTGGATGACGAGCTCCTGTCCCACCCCAGGCTCAGGCTGCTCATCACCCATTGGGCCGCCCGCCAGTTTTGGATATGGACCAATAAGCTCAAAGAGTAGCGGTTTGTTACGCTTCGCGCATAACACCTCAAAAAACCGCCGATCAGACGGCTGCGAACCGCGAACCTTCGGTTCGATGGTTCGCCAACACGGACATAAAAAAATTCGTCATTAATCAGTCCGTGGAACTGTCTGTGCGGTCAGTGTGGTCGGACCTTCGGTCCGTTGTGGTTATTCTTAAATTTCCTTCCTTTTTTGGCTTGAATTTAAGAGCTAAGGTACTAAAACCCTACAAGCGCAACAGGCTCCTAGGGGTTCATCCGGAGCGGCGAAAGGCCAAAACCCCGCGCCCCTCCGCCTTTTTGCGGCTTTTATTTTGGTGATTGGCAATCAGTCATCGAATCGCGGGCCGAGTTTAACCCGAGGCTCCCGAGCGAAGGCGCAACGAGGGTATCAACCCCATATGCGTTTACTTAGAATTTTTATAACCCCGGACCACCCGGACGCCACGAACTTTTGATTCGCTAGTCAGAATTTACACCTGAGTTCTTCATCTGTTTGTGAGAAAGATAGAGAAAAAATCGATGAAAACGCTATTTTATTGTCCTTCTCTCTATCCGTCCGTGCGGTCATTGGTTATTCTTCCTGGTTAACTAAACGCGTATGGGTAGCAACCCCCTTCAACACGAAACCCTTGGATTTGAGAGACGCGGGACTCGAACCCACCAC
>JAISRW010000122.1 GCA_031273405.1 Treponema sp. | reverse complement strand
CGGCGCTTTTCGGCAGTCTCTTTCGGACTTGAAGCCACATCATCAGTGCCAAGGGCTATTGTTGTTTTGATGTCATCAAACTCCACCTGCTCACGGGCAATTTCAAAATTCATCTTGTCCCCGCCGTAGTTGCCAAAAAGGCAAAGAACACCCCGGCCGGAATCACAGGCGCGGATCATGTCCGCCATTTTTTGCGCCGAGGGGGAGGCAAAAACGTTTCCCACCGCACAGCCATCCAGCATGCCCTGACCCACATAACCCAGGAAAAGAGGCAAATGTCCCGATCCCCCGGCAGTAACTATGCCTACCTTCCCTTCTTTCTTGGGATAGGCGCTTAAAATCCTGACCCCTTAGCGGCCGCGGACGCTTCGTGTGCGGCCGCTCCTGAACGCCGCGAACCTTCGGTTCGATGGTTCGCAACCGCCTAATCGGCGATTTTTAGAGGTTTCATGCGCGAAGCCCCACAAACTCCTAGGTTTTTTTGAGGCAATACGACATATTGATGACCGGGGAAGAGTATTACTATAATGAATGCGGTATAATCAACCAACCCAAGAACCCGCTCACCCGGGGGAGAGAAGCTGGATGGAGAAGCCGATATGGAGAAACTGATATGGAGAAGATCGAAGGAAGATGAAACAACCGGAAGCGGCAATGGCGAAGAATAAACTCCCCCCCGGGAAAGACGGGGCGCTCCCCGAAGGCCTCCTGCATCCTGAAAAACCCGCTGCCGATGACGACCGGGATACGGCTCTGAGGCCCAGGAGCCTCAAGGAATTTCTCGGCCAGGCGGCGATGAAGGAAAACCTGGCGGTCTTTATCGAGGCGGCCAAGGCCCGGAACGAAAGCCTGGATCACCTTTTCCTGATCGGCCCTCCGGGGCTTGGGAAAACCACCCTGGCCCAGGTGGTGGCCCACGAACTGGGGACGGATTTTACGGTTACCTCGGCGCCGGCCCTGGACAAGCCGAAAGACCTGGCGGGCATACTCACCAAGCTTAAGGAACATGACGTTTTCTTTATCGACGAAATTCACCGCCTCAAACCCGCCATCGAGGAGATGCTCTACATAGCCATGGAGGACTACGAGCTTGACTGGATCATAGGCCAGGGGCCGGGGGCCAGAACCATCAGAATCGGCATTCCCCATTTCACCCTGGTAGGGGCCACCACCAAGGCGGGGAATGTCTCCAGCCCCCTGGTGAGCAGGTTCGGAATTACCTGCCGCTTTTCGTTTTACGAAGACGCCGATATGGAAGCCATTGTCAGGCGTTCGGCGGGGATTCTCAAGGTTCTCATTGACGACGAGGCCGCCGCTCTTTTGGCCCGTTCCGCCAGGGGCACCCCGAGGGTAGTAAACCGCCTTCTCCGCCGGGTCCGGGATTTTGCCCAGATCCGCAAGGCGCCGTCGGTGGCCAGGGAAATCGTGGAAGAAGGCCTGAGTCGCCTTGAGATAGACGGCCTGGGGCTGGAGAAGCACGACAGGGACATACTCAGGATAATCATCGAACGCTATAACGGGGGCCCCGTGGGGGCCGAGACCCTGGCCATATCCATAGGTGAATCGGTGGATACCCTGGAAGATTACTATGAGCCTTACCTCATCCAGGCGGGGCTCCTCCAGCGCACTCCCCGGGGAAGGATGGTCACCGCCCTGGCCTATGAGCACCTCAAGCTGAGTCCGGGGACCGAAGGAGGGCTTCTGTTTTGAATATGCAAGAGCTATGAAACGGAGCGATTATTTTTTTGAACTCCCCGAAAGCCTCATCGCCCAGCATCCACCCCCCGAAAGGGGCGGGAGCCGGCTCATGGTACTGGACCGTGGAAGCGGCCGCAGGCAGGGCTTTATGGTGAGGGATCTTCCTTCGATTCTGGAAAGGGGAACCCTCATGGTGTTTAACAATTCCAGGGTCCGCAAGGCCAGGCTTTTGGCCAGAGCCAAAGAAACAGGCGCCGCGGTGGAATTCCTTCTCCTCAACAAAGAGGAAGCGCCGGGAGCAGCAAGCGGGACCCTCTGGAAGGCCATGGTGAAGCGCTCCAGGCGCCGCCGCCCCGGGAGCCGCTATGTTTTTGCCGACCGCGGCGCCGACGCCGACCGCACTGCCGACGGCGCAGCCGACGGGACCGAGGCGGTGATCGAAGCCCTCAGTGGGGAATTCTGTTTACTCCGCTTCGAGCGGCCCATAGGGGACCCGTGGCTGGATCGCTGGGGCCATATCCCCCTTCCGCCCTATATCAAGAGGGAGGATACCGAAAAGGACGGCCGGCGGTATCAGACGGTTTACGCCTCCTCAACCGGTTCGGCGGCCGCCCCCACCGCGGGGCTCCACTTTACCCGGGAGCTTCTGGATGAGTTGGAAAAAGCGGGGATGGAGACGGCTTTTATCACCCTCCATGTGGGGTTGGGGACCTTCCTTCCGGTGAGGGCCGAAAATATCGAGGATCACGTCATGCACGAAGAGAGCTTTTCCATCGATGATGAAACCGCCCTTAAAATCGAGAAGGCCAAAAAAGAACGGCGCCCTATCCTGGCCGTGGGGACCACCAGCATCCGCACCCTGGAAAGCGCCTGGGACCCTGAGGGCGGCCGGCTGAGGAGGGGCGAAGGGAGGACCTCCATCTTTATTTACCCCGGATATGATTTTAAAACGGCGGACATGCTCTTTACCAACTTTCACACTCCCGAATCGACCCTGCTCATGCTGGTAGCGGCTTTCGCTGAGGCGAAAGCCGGCGCTTTTGCGGAAGCAAAAACCGGCGTTTTCGCGCCGGCAAGGGCCGGGGCCCCGTTGGGCAGGGAACTCATCCTCGGCAGTTACCGGGAAGCGATACAAGAAGGCTACCGTTTTTTCAGCTACGGAGACGCTATGTTGATCCGTTGACTGTTAGGGGGGCAAATTTAACGCGCACTCCGGGGTTGGGGGCCGCGGAGCGCACGGGCGGGTTACGCTTCGCTTTGCAGCAGGACGCCTTTCTGCTTAACCCCGATCAGGGGGATGAACAGGAAGAAAAGTACGACGGCTACGACAAGGCCGATGATGATTCCGACACTGTAGGGTGCGCGGAATCCTTCGGGGGCTACGATAATGTAACTGGTTACCACCACGGTCATAAAGGTGGCCGGCAGCAGGGCGATCCAGTAGAACTTGCCGGTCTTGGCCAGGTACGCGGCCGCGGCCCAGAGGGCGACGGTGGCCAGGGTTTGGTTGGACCAGGCGAAGTAGCGCCAGATTATGTTGAAGTTGGCGGTGCTCGCGATGGCGAACAGTACCAGCAAAACGCCCACGGCGAAAAGGGGAATCGCGATTACGAAACGGTTCTTCATGGGTTTCTGGTCGTATTTGCCGATATCCGCAATGGCAAGCCGGGCGCTGCGGAAGGCCGTATCGCCCGAAGTGATCGGGCAGGCCACCACGCCCAGGACGGCAAGGGCGCCGCCGATGGGGCCCATAAGGTCGATTGAAACCTTCTTGACCACAACGGCCGCGGCGCCGGCTGCGGCAAGCCCTTCCTGGCCCCCGAAGTGGGCCATGGCCGCGGCGGCCCAGATCATGGCGACGACGCCCTCGATGATCATGGCGCCGTAAAATACCGAGCGGCCGTTCTTTTCCGACTTAATGCAGCGGGCCATGAGCGGCGACTGGGTGGCGTGGAAGCCGGAGATGGCGCCGCAGGCAATCGAAATAAACAGGAAGGGGAAGAGGTGCATACCCCTGGGATGCAGGTTCTTGAACGCGAATTCCGGGACCGTCCTGATCTCGCCGGTGGCAAAGAGCATGATCGTAATCCCGATGCCCATGATGAGCAGCGCCGCCCCGAAGACGGGGTAGATCCGGCCGATGATCTTGTCGATGGGCAGGATGGTGGCGATGACATAGTAGAGGATGATCACCACAAGGGCGACGATGTACACTATGCGGGAACCTTCGGCGTGGGGGATCAGACTGTCCAAAACCTGGGCGGGGGTGGTGACAAAGACCACGCCCACCAGGATGAGGAGCAAGATCGAGAAAACCCGCATGATCCACCGGGGTATATCCCCCAGGTACTTGCCGACTATTTCCGCGATGGTGGTGCCTCCGTTCCGCAGGGAAAGCATCCCGGAAAAATAGTCGTGGGCGGCGCCGGCGAAAATACAGCCGAAGACTATCCAGGCAAAGGCCGCAGGCCCCCAGAGCGCCCCGGCAATGGCGCCGAAGATGGGCCCGGTGCCGGCGATGTTCAGGAACTGGATGAGCAGCGCTTTCCAGGTGGGGAGCTCCACAAAATCGACCCCGTCATTAATCCGGCCTGCGGGAGTTTGGGCTTCCGGATGAATCACGAAGAGCTTTTCCACTATCTTGCCGTATACCAGATACCCCAGTATGAGAGCAACGATACCGATGATAAAAGAAATCATATGTACCTCCAAAAAGACATCTTGCTTTAATTATACTCCTATTATTATGTAATTGTGTCAACTATTAAATTTTTTCATCTTCGGCTTCGCGGTTTTCATGCTTCGTAACTATTCAGTCGACCCTCCGGTTGTCCGCGATCATTGGGGGAGGCTCAAAAACCAGGGTGAAATTTATGGTACAGCCGGGAATGGAGATGAGGGGGACCTCGCTTTCGGCGCCGTAGGAATGGTAGATATAGGAGCCGTCGGACAGCAGCAGGACGGAGATGATCTTTTCTTCCGTATCAATTATCCAGTATTCCTCGACGCCCGCTCTCTGGTAAAGGTTCAGTTTGGTGATCATATCGTGGGATCTGTTTGACGAGAGGATCTCGATAATGAATTTGGGGGCGCCGTTGTACCGGTTTTCCCCGAGCTTCGACTTGTCGCAGGCGGCGAAAATATCAGGCTGTACCAGGGTATCTTCGT
>JAISRW010000103.1 GCA_031273405.1 Treponema sp. | reverse complement strand
ATTTCCTGCGACTCCCCATATTTTGATTCAATAATTTCCAACTCGTCAAGCGCGTTTTTTTGTTCGCCATCTGTCAGCAGATCTATTTTATAAGCATATTTCTCTTTGAACTGCCGCATTGCCGCCTCCGCGGACGCAGACTGGTTTAACTGAATGATACTAATGATATAATTATATATCTCTTCTGCCTGCGCTTCTATGGTTTTTGTAATGTCATATATTACTGACGCGCCATTCGTGCTGGGCATCCATGTTATGCCGGTTGATTTTTGATACAATTGAATGTCTACCGTGACAAAATCGTCACTTATAATTATTTTACCTGTTATGCGATACTCCGGTTCATCGCCTATTCGCGTATATGTCGGTATGATATTAATTTGATTGTTTTTATCATTAGTTTTGAGGCGTGATAAAAACGTATTGTTAAACTGGTCATCGGTCCAGCTTCCTGATTTACCCTTATTTGTAACATCATATCCTTCCCAAATGACCGTTATATCGTTTTGAGCAAAAAGAACATTGGCAAGCGACAGCATAACCGATAGAGCCAGTAACCGTGTTTTCATCTTTCACCACCTTTGCGTGTAATCAAAAACTCCGCCCATTCTTTTTCCAGCTTCTTTAATTGTATTTGATAGTTGAGGAAATTTTGCGTGTTATTTTCTCTTGTGGCGGTAAGCGCTTCGGACTTTTCACCAATATCAATAGTTCCACCGGAGATCATAAGTCCTCCATCAGCTCTTTCTTGTATAATTCTTATGCGTATGGCGATATCTCCGTCAAACGCGGACCCGGAATGACCGCCGGAATTCATATGAATAACAAGCGGCTGGGATTCAGATTGTCTTGGTATTGGCGGCGACGGGGGCTGTGGCGGCGGTGTGACAGGAGTTTCTTCTGGTATGTTCGATGCGGGCGGATTAATAATTACGATACCTCCATCGTTTTGTATTACGGCGCCGCTGTTACCGGTTACTGATTGTTCATGGCTGTTTCCGCCGGCAATTGTTACAGGCTCGGGAGTCATAATAATGAGTTTAGGTATACTTATAAAGCCGATACAAATAATCATTCCTAATATACTAATTATTGTTATATTTTTTAGTGTTATATTACTTATTGTTATATTTCCAATCTTTACATTGGGCGGCTTTTTTAATTTTCTTCTTACACCAATAATACCCATAACGGCGCTTACAATCGTGAGAATACCAGCAATAATACTTATTAAGAGGTCAGCCATATTCAACATAATCATATTGGTCCTTACTCTATCACACATAATATACCGGTGTCAAGCTTTTTCGACTAAGTTTCATTTTGCGGCATTACGGTGAGAGCAAACCGACAGAACAAATAGACGGCTGTGGGGACAGGAAAAAAATTAACCGCCTGCGACACTGGTGGCACGGATTTTTTGGTTAGCTTCTTGTTTTTGGCCGTCTTTGCGGACCTTTGGTCCGATGTGAGGTCTGGGCTTAAATTTCCTCTTTCGTAAACCGCAAGTTTATCCTGCCCGAAAGATCGGCGCCGTTTTTTACGATCCTCAGCCGGTAGAGTTCATCCTTCTTCCAGTTCCCGCGTATCCTGGGATCCGCAAGGGCTATGGTTTCAAATTCGGCGCCCCACAGAGACCGGTCAAACCAAAGGACGATTCCGCCGCCCAGGGTTATCCGGCCTCCGGTTATGCCGGGTTTTTCGTAACATAGCAGGTTGAGCGCAAGCGGCGCCTTCCATTCTTTGAGGGTGTAAATATCGGTGAGTTCCAGGTTTTCATCCCGGTTAAAAACCAGTTCCCGCCGGTAGCTTTCCAAACCCGCGTCTTCGCCGTAGGCTCCGGCCAATTCCAGCGAGAAACGGGCGGTCTTGCCGTCATCGGTAAAGGAGAGACATGAGGCTTTGTACTCCCTTCCCGCCCTTTGCTCCGCCCCGTTTATCGTGGGGGTGTTGTGGTAGCAGGACCGCATGGTCCAGATGGTGTAGCGTTTTTCGTTAAACGTGAACTTCGTGTAGGTTTCCGCTCCGGCATCCACCAGCACCGGCCTGCCCCCGGCGTAGAGCAGAAAGTTCCCGATATCGTTGTGGTTGTGGCTTTCGTTGTTATGACCGCCCTTGGCGGCAACAAAAAAATTCCCGTCCCTGGCGGTCATCACCTGTATGCCGGGGAACCAGCTTGAGGCCGGAGCCGTGAAGGGTTCGCCGGCAGCGATTTCTTCCATAAAGATATCCGCCAGCCGCCGGTAAAAAAAATGCTCCGGGCGGACGGCGGGCGTATAGAGCCGGTTCTTTTTAAGATGAGCGGCAAAGGTTGCGAGCCTGCCATCGCCGGTCTTTTTCCCTGTCCGGTAAAGCAGCCCCGCCGGCGCGTCAACCGAAGGCGACCCGTCGGCAAAGTTTACGTAATAATCCCCCTCCACGTAGACGCGGTAAATATAGGAAGCCATATTGCGGAGCCTGGTTTCCCGGTACAGATAAGAAACGTCGCAGACTTCCCCCAATATTTCAACACAGTCGAGAAAAGAAGCCCCGGCGGCGCTGAAATAGCTCGACCCCTCGTCGCAGCCGCCGTCTTCGGCGTAAAAATGAATAAAGCGGTTGGCGCTTTTTATCGCCTTGTTTATGCCTTCTTCCGCCCTCGGAAAGGCGTCGGCAAAGATGAGGAAAGCGGTCAGCATATTCGAATTGATCCAGGGGTTCCAGTTATTTACCGGGTCATCGTTGTCCAGGCCCATCCAGAAAAAGCCGTCGTTTTCCAGAAAGGGGACAAAGACGCGCCGCTCCAGTTCCAGTTCTATCCGCCGCATCACCAGAGGCGACTGCCGGGCAATGGCTTCCCCCAGGAAGTACCTGACCCAGGAGAGGAGGGAAGCGGTCTCGGCGGCAAAGAGATCGATGTAAACGCCGTCTTCAATATCCGGCAGTTCTTTCGCTTTCCTCTCTGGGGCGCCGGGCTCGGCCTTTGAATGATCCAGGGAGTGATTGTTATGGGCCGGCCCTACCCAACCGGTCTCCTCGCAGATGAGCCAGACGCCGTTGATGATGTCGTCCAGATATGCTCCCCCGCCGTCGATACACTCCGCCAGGGCCAGGCAGAATAAATCCCAGCGGCGCTTGAAATACCGTCCGTCGTAACCGGCGCGGCTGCCGTTCCGGTAAAAGTCGAGGTAGAGGGACGCGGTTAGGGGTTCCCATTCCCTGCCTTTAAGCCGCATTCCTTCGGCGCGATAAAAGGATTTAACATCTTCAGGCAACGCGTCCCAGGCGCTCCTGTTATCATAGCCGGGGAAAGGTTTGAACTTTCTTGAAAATTTTATTTCTCGGATCATCTTTGATACCCTGTGAGCGTCCCGATATTTTGCATCCCTCGTCTTACCCCTTTAATCCGGTGGTGGCAATGCCCTCCACGAAAAAGCGCTGGAACATGGGGAACACAACAAAGACCGGGACCAGCGACACAACCGAAGCCGCCATGATAAGGCCGTATTCGGTGGAATACTGCCCCAGAAACATGCGTATGCCCAGGGGGATGGTCTTCAGGCGCATGGAATCAAAGTAAATCATGGGGCCCATAAAGTCGTTCCAGATATTCACGAAGGTGAAGATGGTGAGCGTTGCCAGCACGGGCTTGGAAAGGGGCAGCACAATCCTGAAGAAGGCGCCGTATTCGTTTAAGCCGTCTATACGGGCGGCGTCCAGGAGTTCGTCGGGGATGCTCACGTAGAACTGGCGCACCAGAAAAACGCCGAAGGCGGTGAAACAGTGCATGAACACGTACCCCAGGTGGCTGTTGGTCAGACGCATCATGCGCATCTCCACGTACTGGGGCAGCATGTAGACCTGCCAGGGAATGGCGATGGTGGCGACATAAAGAAAGAAAAGGGTGTCCCTGCCGGGGAACCGGCACTTGGTAAAACCGTAGGCGGCGAAACTACAGGTGAGTACCTGTATTATAGTGATGATGACGGACAGTTTAAAAGAATTAAAAATGAAGAGGGTAAAATTTATTTTTTGCCAGATCTCCGCATAGTTGCCCCATACAGGGTTTTGAGGAATCCACCGTATGGGCACCGAGAATACATCGGTGTCGTACTTGAGGGAGGAGGAGAGCATCCAAATGAAAGGCAGTAGGGTGATAAGGGTGAGCAATGAAAGCAGGAAATAGACGCCGCCCCGGGTGATATAATTTTGTTTTTCTATCATTTTGGCCTGCCTCTCACGCGGATAATTTTTTTTCAATCCGGAACTGGAAAAAGGTGACGGCGCCCACAATCAGGAAAAGGATGAGCGCGGTCGCGCTGGTCCGCCCGTAATTAAAATAGATGAAAGCGTTGTTATAAATATAATTGCTCACCAGGGTTGTAGCCGTGCCGGGCCCGCCCTCGGTAAGGGCGAAGATAATATCGAAGGACTTGAAGCTGTTAATGGTGAGCATGAGCACCACGAAGAAAGTGGCGGGCATGAGTACCGGCAGGGCGATGCGCCAGAAAAACTGTACCCCCGTCGCGCCGTCAATGCTTGCCGCTTCATAAAGCTCCCGGGGGATATTTTGCAGGGCGGCGAGATACACAATCATATAATACCCCATGGAGCGCCACACCGCAACGATAATAACCCCCGGGAGCGCCCATCTGGTAGTGCTGAACCAGCCGGGGGGGTTGGAAACGCCGATAAAATTAAGGAAGGCGTTAACCGGACCCGGAGGGCTTCTCATAAAGAGCATCTGCCACACTACCGCGATAGAAACTATGCTGGCCACCGACGGGAAATAGATGGCGCTGCGGTAAAAGCCCTTGGCCCTGATTTTCTTGTTCAGCAGCACCGCCAGCCCCAAGGACGCGAACATGGTGAGGACAACGCAGGAGGCGGTGTATATAAACGTGCGGGCAATGGAAGCGCGGAATACGCTGTCCCGAAATATGGCCAGGAAGTTATCCGCGCCGATAAAGCGCATGGGGTTAAAACCGTCCCACTTCATAACGCTCAGGACAAGCGAAAAAATTACCGGTATTAGCACAAAGACGAGAAACCCCGCGAAGTTAGGCACGATAAAGGACAAACCCACCAGGGTGTTCCTGGCGGCCAGGGAATAGCGGGATTTCATCATAGTCCTCCTTACTTGCCCTGGATCTCTTTGGAGCGCCTGGCCATGTTGGCAAGCCCCTGGTCAATGGTGACTTCCTTGAGCATGATGAGGCTGTGTTCTTCGCCGAGCATCTGGTTGACCTCCGCCACATAGTCCACCATGGGCCGGTCGAGGGCGATATTTTTTACCGTCAGGGCGTCCAGGAGATCCGAAGGCATGCCGGGGATATTGGCTATATCCGCCAGGTTCCGGTTGTTGGCCCGGCTGGGGAATGTCACGTAAGAGGAATAGATTTTGGCCCCGGCGTCGCTGGTGACGAATTTGACAAATTCCCAGGCCGCGTCCTTATGAACAGAAGCCCGGTTGACGGCGATGGGGGTCACGGAGCCGACGGTCCAGCCGGCGGGCACCCCCTCCGGGTGCGGGATGGCGGCGACGCCCCAGTTCATTTTGATTTCACCTTTTTCGATCCGGTCTTTAATGCCGCTGGCGAGCCAGAAGCCCATGGGTATCATGGCTATATTGCCTCTGAGAAAGGCGTTGGTATAGGCAACGTTGCCGGCCCTGAGGCTGCCGTAATCCATGACGATGCCGGCGTCCTGCATCCTGAGGGCCATCTCGTAGTAGGGCTTCATAAAGCCGTAGTCGGTGTCCACGATGGTATGCTTCCCGTCCTGGACGGCCCAGTTTTGCACCAAGGCCTGCCAGGTGTGGAAGTGGGCGCCCCAAACCTTGCCGTCCCCGGAACCGGAAGTGAGCCTGCCGGCGAGCTGTTCCCACTGGGGCCAAGTCATGTCGTTGGAAGGGTAGGGAACGCCGGCTCTGTCAAAAATATCTTTGTTGTAAAAAAGGACATAATAGGAGGTATGGGCGGGCAGGGCGACGAGCTTGCCGTCCATCTTAAAAGCTTCCGCCAGGCCGTTAAAATCGGCCAGGTTGATGTTATCCCGAACGACATAATCGGAGAGGTCTGCCAGTTGGCCGCGGTTGGAAAGTCCCCTGGTGGTGTCCCCGTCCTTGATCCAGAAGGCGTCCACTTCGCTGCCGCCGTTCAGCATGACCGACAGTTTCTGGGTATAGTCCGCCGAGGGAATATCGAAAACCTCGACAGTGACATCGGGCTGCGACTCGTCAAAAGCTTCGATCAGATCCGCGAAATACCTGGTAGTCACCGCGTCCCATGCCGACACCTTGAGATTAACCGGGCCGCCGCTTTGAGCCGCTCGATCCTTTTTGGAACATCCGATAAAAACGCATATCGCTGCCGCAATCAGAAGCGCAAACAGCGCTGTTTTCTTTAGATTCATACAATACCCCTTAACAATAAATTAATGATCTCAAACCATTGATGATCGAAGATCACCTTAATGTATTATAAAAATTAACCAATGGAGCCGGCAAGTCTTTTTTTTAAAAAAATAATATATTTTTAGTTCCTGAACTTTGCCGCGTTTCACGGATAGATATAAATATATTCACAAATATGAATATTTATACCTTTTAACCGCGAAAGAAACCTGGTAATCGTGATTTTTGCATGAATATACAGCAATCCGCAAGCGCGGCAGGTTCTAAAAATTTACTGCGCTTTCTACATAAAATTTTATAAATATCATAATATACGGTTGAGCCCCCACGCGCCGCAGAGGGCAGGATACGCTTTTTTTTTCACCAAGAGGGGAGTATACTTTATCTCATGCTTGGAAAAAGCATTTTTGAATCTCTTACCGAACCCTTTTTTACTCTTGAATACGATCCCGGGAAACATGTCTTTATACGGACGATCCCCCCCGGCGCCGAGGATCTAAAGGACGGCCGCTTCCGCTACAAGGGGCGGCTCCTCAGACTCCCCGGAAGCCGCGGCGGGGAAGAACCGCTGGGGAAGAAAATCCTCGGGGGGAGGGAAATACTCGCCATGGCGCGGCGGGGCTACGGCCCCCTGATACGCTCCGGCCCTGTCCCGGCGGAGCGGGGGGAGCGGCTCATGGAACTGGCCCTCAAGACGGCCCCGCCCGTACAGGGCGTGAGGCGGCCTGTCACCGCAAGAGGAAGCTCCCCGGTAAGCGAAATCACCATACTCCTTAGCTGCAAAGTGCCGAAAGAAGAATGGCTCCCCTTGGAAGGGCTTGGCAATTACAGGCTTTTCCAAAACCGCATCTACGAAATCATCCCCGATGAAACGGCGGAGATCCTCTTCGCCAAAGGCCGCAGGGAAGGCGGCGCCTATACCCTCACGCTGAAAGGCGAAGAGATACCGGCCTTTGCCGACCTCTATGCCAGGCTCATCTATGTTTTTGCGGACCCTCCGCTCTACAGGATCCTCTGCCAGGAAAATCTTTTTATCCCCCCGGAAAAGCTCTCCCTGGTCCTCCGCTGCGCCCCTATGACGGAAAGAGGAGTCGGCAGGGCCGTGGCGGCGCCGGCCTTAAAATATAACAAAAAATTGTTTTCCGCCGCCGCCCTTTCCCGGCAGTTCCGTTCGGCCTATATCGCCCTGGAAGACAAATGGGTCCGAAGGGAAACCCTGGAAGAAACCGGCATAGGCACCCTGGGCCGCTACATCAACGGGGAAACCCTGGAGCCTTTGGGCATAAAAAGCGGGACCCTCTTCTGCCGGGAAGGCGGGGAAATGCGGGGGCTCTGGGAAAAAATTGAATTTGACAGGGAGCGCTGGAGGAAATACGGTGGCGAAAAGGAACTGTTTTTCGCCCATCTGGACTTTCTCAGGGCCTGGGGCCTTTCCGGGGGAGTTGTCTCAGGGGGGGACAGGGAAAAAACCGCCGCCTTTCTCGCCGCATGGCTAAAAAGCCTGGCGGCCGAACTTGGGAGGGCCGGCAGGGACTCAGGCGATTTCTTCGACGCCCCCCTCCCCGGAAGGGTTTTGGTCCTGATGAAAAAGGGCTTCTGGGAAAAACGGCTCAGGAAGGATCTGCCCCAAAACGCCGACGGCCTTTGCGTTGTCCCCGGCGGGGGATATTCGGGGGTATCTTCCCTCACGGACCCCCGGTTCAGGGGCATAGGCATAGGCTTCTACCGGGACTTTCTGAAGGAACGGGGAGAAAGCAGGCAGGAACCCCTCTGGGATATGCTTATCCTGACCGGCCCCGAGGAGCTTCTCTGCGGCGGGGAACCGGCCTCCCTCCACAGGGATCTACTCAGGGAACTGGAGGCCATAAAAACGAGGCTTCGGCTGGGGATCTTTTTCAGTTCCCAGGATCTTTTCCATAACCCCCGGACAAAGGAGATGAAGGCCTTTTTCGGCATCCGGGGTAATCTTCGGTCTTTAGTGCCGGTGGAGATTGAAAAATACCTTATCCGGGACACAGGGGATCTCCTTTCCCCGCCGCCCCTCCCGCCGGGGACACCCCGGACCATACTGCGGCCCCCCTCGCCCTGGCGGGGCCGGGACAAAGCCGCCCCTCCCGTCGGGGAGGCGGCCGGTTTCCCCCCGGCGGAAGCGGTGGTCATCGGGGGAGGCCGGTTTTTTGGGGAAACCAAATTCAGGAACCTGAGGGGCGCCGAATACCGGGCCGAACAGGAATGTTTTTTCCGGGAAGGAAAGAGGCTGCTAGCAAGCCCCTCCGGGGTAGCGGAAGGTGGCTTTGACCGCCTTTCCCCGGAGGAGCGGGAGGCCTTTTTCTGGTGGCGCGGCGAATTCCGCAAAGGAAGGAACCGGGAAACGGGCCGGCCCTTTATCCTCCTCTATGCCAGGGAGCTTGTTCTTTTGATGGGCGGGGGGAAAAGCGAGACGGCCTTTGAAGAACTGCGGCGGCTCCGGGAAGCCTACCGGGAAATCTACCCCGACCTGGACAGCAGCTTTCCCAAATGGCTCCTGGACTTCGGGATTCTCTATAAAATAAACGAAGAGACCCTGGCTTCAATCCTGCCTGCTCTTCCTTCCCCCGAGCCCGGACTCCTGGGGGATCTCTATCTTCATAAGAAATATATAGAAGAAAACAACAGCCTCGTTACCGGCGATTTTGAAGGGCTCCTGGGGGGCGGAAAATCCGGCCCCTTCCCCGGCCTGGATTTTTCGGCCCCCCTCAGGGATTCGGCGAAAGAAGCTTTCGGCGCCGCCCTCAATAGAATCGACCGCTTCCTGCGCCAGGCTTACGGGAAAAAACTCCTGGAATTTTTTTACCCCCTCCCGCCGAGGGAAGAAAGCATCACCGCCTTTGAGGGCCTTGCCGGCCTGGGTCATTCGGCATACACCGCCCAGTGGCTCTCCTTTTCCAGTCACAAACCCTTCCTCTCGTTCCTCTCCTCCCTCGCCTCCTTCCTGGAATACCGGATCAAAAAGGAAGCCGGTTTCGACCGTCCCAGAAATCCCCCTCACCTTGACCCCCTCTGGAAGTACCTCTCCGGCCTGGCCGACACCCCAATCCCCGCCGAGCTTGGCCTCCCCCCCGTGGAACTGGAAAAGGAAAAAATCACCCGCCTCCGCGAAGAATCCGACGCCGTCAGAACCCTCCTCCTCATCGACCAGGACCCCGGCCAATCCCCTCCCTCCCTCCTCCCTCCTCTCTTCCCTCTCCCCTCTTCTCCCTCTTCTCCCTCTTCCCTCTCTTCTTTCCTTGCGGAGCTAACCGAAAC
>JAISRW010000088.1 GCA_031273405.1 Treponema sp. | reverse complement strand
GTTGCCTAACCATAAAATTCTAACCCTACGAAGCTTTAACAGCAGGTACCGGACTGACAGTCTGGGCCTGCTGTGTATGTACCGAAAGAAGAGCCGTGATAGCGGCGTTCACTTCCCGTTGGAGAACTACCGGATTGTACGTCTGATACCGGCGGGTCAGTTCCGCCTTAACTTTCTCCGGTAGCGTCGCGCACGCCATAAGCCGCTGGTACGGGCTCATCGGCGTATCATATACCTTACGCACCGAAAAGCCTACACGGGTCTTATTCACCAGTTTCACCGTCGGCATGAAGTAGTTCAACAGCGGGCACAAGGCACGGTAGACGGCGGCCAGCGCATTCCGTTCAGCCTCTGTCGTGAAGCGGTAGTACCCGATATAATTTCGAACACACGTGTTGTTTTTCTGTTCCACATGACAGTTGTCGTTTTTCTTGTACGGGCGGCTGCGGGTGAACTGTATGTCCAGTTGTTTACACAAGGCAATCATCCCCTTGTTGATGAACTCCCCGCCATTGTCGGTGTCAACCCCACCCATCGGGAACGGGATGCCGTTTAGTATGTCCGTAAAACCCTCCAAAGCCCACGTATGTGCCTTGTTAAGCAATGCCCGCATCTCCACCCAGACTGAGTACACGTCGGTGGCGGTGAGCGTCAGGTTGTATTCGCCTCTGGTACTCTCGCCGCAGTTATGGCGGACTAAAGTCCGACGGTGTCCATCTCGAAAAAACCCGGCGTCCGCTCGTCGAAGGGGAAGTGCGTTTTCACGGGCACCTGGCTGCGGAGCAACATACCCGGCTTCGTCCCGCTTATCCCGCGGACGGCAAGGCGTTTTTTTTCCTCCCGCAATCTCAGGTCAATGGTCGCCGGGCAGATTTTGAGCAGTTTTGCCGCTACGGCGTCGTTTATGCCGAAATCGAGGCAGGATACCAGAAAGGGCATTTGCGCCCGCAGAAGGGACGCCAGGCGCTTGCCGCAGGGCTGCCGGAAGAAATCCCAGACGGCTTTGAGCGCCGAAATATCCTGCGGCAGGTAAACCGGTTTCCCCGCCCGTTTTTCGCGTTTTTTTGGCCGTGTTTTTCCGGCTTTGAGCTTTACCGGTTTGCCCTCAACCTCGACAAAACGCATCTTGTCCCAGTTCGCCAAAATATGCAAGGCGTATTTCCGGCAATAACCGGTATTACCGACAAACTCATCGCGAATCTTTGTTTTGTCTTTCCGTCCGGCAGTGCGATACCGTTTCGCCGTCTCGTTGGTGAGCGCCTGTCTTGTCTTCATGTCTAACCCCACTGGTAGCCTCCGTCCTTGTAGTATGACGGCTGGCCGATTTTATTTTTGGGTTAGATTTTTATGATTAGGCACGCCTCTCGTTGGGTTAGATTTTCGATTAGGCAATGCGCAAGATTGACCATTGGCTGTTTTTCGTATACACTTAAAAGCAGGTTAATATGAATTTCGAGATAAAATATGGAAAACAACAAAGAATTTGCGGCTTTCCATCCCCGCGGGAGGCCGGAGACGGAAGCCGCCGGATGCTATAGCCTTGGTACTTCGCTCAGGGAACTTCATGAAAAATACGAAAGCCGGAAGAAGGAGATACGGTTTCTCCTTGAGGAAACCGAAGCCATCAGGAAAAAGGCGGTGGTCTTCCTGAAAAAGGCAAACTGTCTGACCCGGCGCCTAACGGCAAGGCAGCGGCGGGAAACAGGCGTTTTTTACCATCCCTCTTTTTTCGATTCCTGCATTAGGGGCAAGGAGAATCGCCGGCTCATCCCAAACAGGATTCTCGGTTCTGAGGAGCCTGAATTATCCGAACTTTCACGCTCCCCGGACTTTGGGCTGGGGGAACTCAGGATGCTCCACCTCATGGATATGCTTAAAAAGAAGCTTTTGGCTCTGGATCTTCTGGAGATGCGCTGCCGGGAACTGCTCCTTTCGATGGACAAGGCCCTGGAAGCCTTTAAACACGAATACGCTTTGATTCGCCGCCGCCTCTATCCCTACAGCCTTTTCAGCGCTTTCCGCAAATCCCTGAGGCCCCTTGGGGGGCTTCCGTATTTTTCGCCCAGGGATCTAAAGGAACTTGTGGTTTTGGGAGATCTGACCGGCCATGTGTTAAAAATTGCCGATTCACCGATACTATAATAGAAACTCAAGGAGAGTACATGCCGGACAAGGGAATTGCAAAAATATTGAAAAACGTCGCCCCCATACCCGCCGAGGAGATCCCCCGGCTTTTTGAGTTCCTTTTGGCTTGCCAGAAAGAGTCGGAGTTGACCAGGCGGGAGTCGAAAAAATACGAAGCCATGAGGGAGATCATGATCCGGGAAATCACGGGGAAGTATAACTTTTATGAATTTTTCTTTTCCCGGATCTTCGCGGAACGCCAGGAAGCAATTAAAAAAGATTTTGAAATAATCGATCGGGGCATTAAGGAAAACAACCGGGACCTCCTCTCCGCCGGGGTTTCGGGCCTTTCCCGGGTGGTGGCCTCCAGCCCCTTCGCCGATTTGGACAAGCTCCGCAGAATGATAGAAGCCGTGGAGGATTGAATCAAGAAATTTAACCACAGACCTCACGGACAAAAGTGGGAATTTCGAATCAACAACCTCGCCCGGACGGACGAGGTATGTTGTTCTCAAAAGGTGGTTGCACTCAGGGGTTTAATACTTTATAACCGCCCTGAAGGGCGGAGTATTAAACCCCTTCGGCACGAATAAAAAGTCCGTGGTGGCGAACTAAAGGTTCGACGTGTGGTCAGTGGTTAATCATATTAAACGAGGAGTTATCATGGTAGAATCTCTTAAAAAGAATCCCGCCTGGAAAGGACGGAAAGGCCCGGTGGTCCTGGTCATCATGGACGGCGTTGGATACGGAAAATATAAAGAAGGCGACGCGGTTGCCGATTCCAAGATGTGGAATCTGGACGCCATCAAGGCCAAGAGCCCCCACACCAGGCTTAAGGCCCACGGCAAAGCCGTCGGCCTCCCTTCCGACGAGGATATGGGGAACAGCGAGGTCGGGCACAATGCCATGGGCTGCGGCAGGGTCTTTAACCAGGGGGCCTCTCTGGTTTCCCAATCCATTGAGTCGGGCGCCATGTTCCGGGGCCAGGCCTGGAAGGAAATCGTTTCGAATCTGCGGCATAGTGGAGTTTCCGCAGGAAACTCCGATGTAAAACGCGAAAGCGTTTTACACTTTATTGGTCTCTTTTCCGACGGCAACGTACACAGCCACCTTGACCATCTCAAGGCCATGATAAAGCAGGCAAAGGCCGATGGAATTAAAAAGGTCCGTATCCACGTGCTTTTTGACGGCCGGGATGTGGGAGAAACCTCGGCCCTGGAATATGTAGACCCCTTCGAGGATTTTCTAAAAGGCGAAAATACCGGCGGCTTTGACGCCCGCATTGCCTCAGGGGGCGGCCGCATGTGGATCACCATGGACCGCTACGGCGCCAACTGGCCCCAGGTAGAGCGGGGCTGGAAGGTTCACGTCCTCGGCGAGGGCCGGCAGTTCGCCGGCGCCCGGGAAGCGGTGGAGACTTACCGCAAAGAGATCCCCGGCATCATCGATCAGGATCTCAAGGAATTTGTGGTTGCCGAAAACGGTAGGCCCGTCGGAACCATCGAAGACGGCGATTCGGTGGTGTATTTCAACTTCCGGGGCGATCGGGCTCTGGAGATAACCGCCGCCTTTGAGGAAGCAAAGTTCGACAAATTCGACAGGGGTCGGCTGCCCAAGGTATGTTACGCCGGCATGATGGAATACGACGGGGACATGCATGTGCCCAAGCGCTACCTCGTGAGCCCTCCTTCCATAGACAGGACCATGGGAGAATACCTGGCGGCCACGGGGGTCAGGACCCTCGCCATTTCGGAGACCCAGAAATACGGCCACGTAACCTACTTCTTTAACGGCAACCGGACCGGCAAATTCGACGAG
>JAISRW010000273.1 GCA_031273405.1 Treponema sp. | reverse complement strand
CTGTTGTTTTTCAAAGAAGCTGTATAACCACTTGAAGGCTTTTGACATAGCTTTCTTTTACATCAATTATGGCTTTGTTTGACGGCCTATCATACTTTCTGGATCACCACCAGAATTTCGATGAGGCAACGCGGCCGGCCGCTTGCCATTGTTTTTTTCTCCTGGTACGATAGGGTAGAGCGTTTCCAAAAACCCGGTTGGCGCGAGCCGGGCTTCGACGGTTTGACGGGAAAGGCTTCTGAAAACGCGGTCCAACCGGGCTAAAGTCCGGCCCGCTTTTCATATAATATTGAAGGCAACGGACAAGCATGGCTTGTCTCCCAAAAACCGGGGTTTTGGGAAAGCCTGGGTATAGCAGAGGTTATTTTGGACAATCCGTTAAGTCAAGGCCTATATATTTTTCAGGGAAATACCCTGGTAGTTCCGTCTGATGCTTCAGATTCCCAATTACAGGAAGAAATACCCCTTCAAAAGGCCGGGGAGTTCTGTGGGACCGCTTTTGAGAGCGACCGCTTTGAGATCCCCTCGGTGGACGGTTCGGGGGCCATACAGGGGCTTTCCGTTTCGGGAAAGGCCCTGCTCTCCTCGGGCTGGAGGGCTGTGCCCATGCGCCAGGCGGTGAATCTTATGACCTCCGACGGCTTTATGGTCGACGGTTTTGGCCCGGTGGGGAGGCTTTTGCGGGCCTTTCATATCGCCCAATGGAGAAAAGACTCGGCTTTCTGCGGAAGCTGCGGCAGCCCAAACCTGGATGCGGATACGGGGGAACTTGCCCGCCGGTGTCCCGCCTGCGGCCGCCTGGAATTCCCCCGGATTTCCCCGGCGGTGATCACCATCATCATCAACGATAAGGGAGAGGCTCTCCTGGCGCATAACAAAAAATTTTCCAACCGGGTCTACAGCCTCATCGCTGGGTTCAACGAAGCCGGCGAAAGTCTTGAGTCCACGGTAGCTAGGGAAATCCGCGAAGAAGTGGGCCTGGAGGTCAAAGACATTCGCTATATACGTTCCCAGCCCTGGCCCTTTCCCAATTCCCTCATGCTGGGTTTTGCCGCCCGCCATGCCGGGGGGGAGATCAAACCCGACGACATTGAGATTGAGGACGCCCGCTGGTTTAAAAGGGATGAACTGCCGGAGCTTCCGGGCCACGGCTCGGTGGCCCGCTCTCTCATCGGCTTCTGGCTTGCGGACAAGCTGTAGCTGCGCTATTGCCTTTATGCACACGCAACAGGCTCTTAGTTATTCGCGTTTAAGGTCTCAAAGGCTATCTTGGCTGCTTCCTGCTCCGCCGCCTTTTTGCTCCGCCCCATACCTGTGCCGTAAACCCTGTCGTCAACCGTAACCTCCATCCAGAAAAGCCGCTCGTGTTCGGGGCCTGAACGTTTTGTGAGGCCGTAGACAGGGTAAACGTGAAAACGGCGCTGGCAGAGTTCCTGCAAGAGGGATTTATAATCCTGGTAATGCCGGTTTTCCAGGACTCTGCTGATTTCGGGATCGAGGAAGCGGCTTACAAAGGGGAAAACCGCATTAAACCCGGAGTCAAGGTAAAGGGCGCCGATAAGGGCTTCTAGGGCGTCGGCAAGGATGGCTTTTTTGGTTCTGCCGCCGGAAATTTCCTCTCCCCTCCCCAGCAGGAGAAGGCTATCGATCTGGAGTTCCCTGGCTATGCCGGCAAGCACATCCTCCGAAACCACCACCGCCTTGATCTTCGCCAGTTCCCCTTCGGGCCGGCCGGCAAGCCGCGCATAGAGCAGAGTGGCGGCAACGGCGCCCAGAACCGCGTCTCCCAGGAATTCGAGCCTTTCATTATTCAATTTATAATCAGACTCGTTGGAAACGGAGCGGTGCGTAAAAGAAAGGTTCAAAAGCTCAAGGCTTTTGAACCTTATCCCGACAGTCTTGACAAAACCCATCAAAACCTTTTTTCGCGCCGGAGCCAGTCCCTGGAAATCCCGGGTGTCCGGCCTAAAATTATTTTTGTTGGGATTTAATATATTCGTAGGCGTCCCGAACCGTTTCAAATTCATTGGCCTTTTCATCGGGAATGGAAATACCCATCTCTTCCTCAATCGCATAGACCAGTTCGTAGGTATCCAAGCTGTCGGCGCCGAGATCCTGGCGGAAAGAAGCATCCATAGCTATCTTTTCTTCATCAACCTCCAGTTTATCAGCAATCAGCTTCTTCATTTTCTCAAATAATTCGTCCATAGTGATATCCCCTTATACCTTTGATTCCGGAAGGATTACCTGTTTGCCCCGGTAAAATCCGCACTTCGGACATACCCGGTGTAATAACACCCGGTTTCCACAGTTACTACATTCAACCATCGTGGGGGCAGTCAGCTTCATATTGATAGTCTGCCGGCGGCTTGTTCTTGCCTTCGACGTCTTAAATCTGGGTACAGCCATTAAAAAACCTCGCTTGTCTAACATCAATTTGTGTAAGCATAAAAATTCCCCAAAACCAACCGGTTTTTGAGAAACCCTCAACATTGGTTTATTATAACAAAAACCGCGATGCCTGTCAACGGCCCGCATTGCCTCATCGAAATTCTAACCCTACGGGGGTCATGCCTCATCATAAAATTCTAACCCAAAATAAAAACGGCTGTCCGCCATACTAGCACAGGCGGAGGCTACCAGTGGGGTTAGACATGAAGACGAGACAGGCGCTTACAAACGAGACCGCGAAGCGGTACCGCAAGGCCGGGCGGAAGGGCAAAACAAAGATGCTCGACGAATTTGTCGAAAATACCGGGTATTGCCGGAAATATGCCTTGCATATTTTAGCGAACTGGGAAAAAATGCACGTTGCCGAAATTGACGGCAGACGGATAACGCTCAAGGCGGGGAAACCCAAAAAGCGCAAAAAGCGCAAAAAGCGCAAAAAGCGGGCCGGCAAGGCGGTTTACACGGCACCGGACATTGAGGCGCTCAAAGCGGTCTGGGATTTCTTCCGGCAGCCCTGTGGCAAGCTCACCGCGCCCCTTCTGCGGGCGCAAATGGACTTTCTGGTATCCGTATCCGCATTCGGCATAACCGACGCGGTACGGGCCGATTTACTGAAAATCAGCCCCGCGACCATCGACCGGAAACTGCGGGAGGAAAAGAAGCGCCTCGCCCTCCGGGGGATAAGCGGAACCAGGCCCGGTGCGCTGCTCCGCGGACAGGTGCAGGTGCGGACGCACTACCCGTTCAACGAGCGGGAACCAGGTTTTTTTGAAACGGATACGGTTCACTACGGGGTCGGATTATGGATTGCGACAATTTTACTTTTAAGAAATTCAACCACTAAAAGCACGAAAAGACACCCGTTAGCCTCCAAATTGCAATTTTAGCAAACCTTCGTATAATGAAGGTATGACCACTCTAGTAAAGGCGTCCGCCGTCCTTTTTCTGGCAGGGCTGCTGTTTGCGGCTTCCGGCCTTGGGGCGGCGGAAACCCGCCCGGAATGGGGGGGGATCGGGGACAGCATTGAGGAAACCGAAGGCAGGGGACTGGTCATCCGCAGCAAGCCCCAAGGGGCAAAAGTCTTTATAGACGGGATAGAAAGAGGGACTACTCCCCTGAGGTTTGAGAATATTTTACCCGGCCGCTATTTCGTGAGGCTCGAAAAAGATGGTTATACGGAAAGACGGTTCCGCATTACGATCCGTTCGGGGAGCCTCCTGGAAGTATCCGCAGCCTTGCGGGAAGCGGTGGGACAGGTGCTGATTCGGGTGAATCCCGAAGGTGGCACTCCGGGGCTGGAAGCCCTGCCCCTGTCGCCCCGGATTCTGGCCGACGGCGTTTTGCTGGAGGGCCTTGTGCTGACTCTGGCCGAGGGATTCAGAACCATAAGGGTCCGGGCCTTCGGCTGGGAGGAGGCTTCCCATACGGTCTATATAAAACGGGACTCGGTACAGGAACTGGAATTCAGCCTTAAGCCCGCTGCTTTTCGTGTTTCCGGGGCCTCGGCGCGGCGGGAGCGGTTTAACCCCGCCAATTCCGGTTCCCTAGGAACCACGGCCCTGGTTTTTGAGGTTTCCGCTCCCGGGAGAGGGACTTTCTCGGTGTTGAACAGTTCCGGGGAGATTGTATTCGCCGAGGAAGCCGGGCCTTTCACAACCTGGAACCAGGAACTGGTCTGGGATGGCCGGGACTCCCTGGGCCGGATAGTTCCCGACGGGGTTTATTCCCTCACCCTCGAAGCCCGATCCCCGGCAGGCGGCGCGGCCCGGGTCTCCCTGGAAATCACGGTGAATTCTTCCCTGCTGATTCACCCCCTCACCCTGTCGTCGGGAAAGGCCGGGCTCGCCTTTGCCCCCTCCCCGGCGGTCCTCCCACGGGGGTCTTTCCAGATTGAGGGGAGCCTTTTGTTCGGCAGCCCTCCCGAATCGGAGAGCCCCTGGACGAGTCTCCCTTTTGCCGGGGCCTTCAGGTTTTCCCCCCTGGACAGGCTGGAAGTTGCTGGCGCCGCGAACGCGCTCCCTGTTTTTTCAGGAGGCGTTCACGCAAGCATAGCAGGAAGCGGCAAATGGGTGATCCTGAACCCCGCCGCTGGCCGGCGTCTGGCCGCGGCTGCGGGGGCGGTCTTTACCTGGACCGATGTAATCCCGGTTTCCCCTTTCGGCGCCGGCACAGGGATAGAGATCTTCCTTCCCCTGGCGTTGGCCCTGGGCGGGGATTTTTCCCTCCTCCTTACCCCCGCCTGTATCTGGACAGGAGACGAAGGCTTCCCCTGGGAAGGCGCCCCCCGGCTGCTTCTTTCCGGGGGCTTCATCCTGCAGAAGGCCCCCTTTACCGCCGGCATCTCGGCCCGTTCCGAATACCGCCCCTGGGCTGACAACCCCCGGCCACCGCCGCTCATGATGGCCGGGGAGCTTAAGTTCTTTCCGCCCCCCTCCCGTTTTGTGTTTTCTCTCCTGGGAGGCCTGTGGATAAGGGGAAGCTCCCCCGGTGGTTTCGGCGGGGTGGGGATCGGCATGATCTATTAGCCCCCGGGATGGTTAATTCGGACATAACAGAGACTTTCCCAAAACTAACCGAGTTTTAGGAAAAGCTCAACAATTCCGAACCATCCACAGAAAGAGTATATTCTTTACCAAGATCCGTTAGAGGAAGGTACAGATTTTTAATGCCCTCTTTACCGTCCGGCAGGGTTCCTCTGAGAATCGGATTATCCTTACGGTATATTTTCAAGCGGCAGATTTCCCAGCGCATCGTTTCCACCGATTCCCCGGTCTCCGTTACAGGAATAACCGTCCCTTCCCGGACAAGAATAATAATATAATGATCCGTTTTAAGCCGGTACCACCTTCCGCCCTCAAAGCAGATTCGGGTATGATAATCCATCCATTTACTTCCCTCGGGAAGATATACATTCCGGGAATTTTCGTTATCCTCAAAAATAGGGGCAGCCAGGATATCATCGCCGAACAAGAACTCGTCTTCAGGATACCAGGCGCTTTGATCCTGGGGAAATTCAAAAAAAAGAGGCCGTATCATGGGATAACCTGTTTGGGAACACCGGCGGGCCTGGGAAAGAATATAAGGCATAAGGGAATATCGCCACTCTACCAGCCCGCGAAAATCCCGCATGAAATCGCCGGAAAAATCCCAGGGTTCCCGGGGCGGATTTCCGTGGCAGCGGGCATGGGAGCAGAACATGCCAAAGGCGGTCCAGCGGAGGTATAAATCGGGGCTGGGGGTTTTGACAAAACCGCCCAAATCGTGGCTCCAGAAAGGAAAGCCTGAAAGGCCGAAGGACAAGCCCCCTCTCAGCGTGGCCGCCATACCGCTGTTTGTGCTTTCCGCATCCCCTCCCCAATGAAGGGGATACCGCTGACTTCCCGCCCAGGCACTCCTTCCCCAAATCATAGAGTACCCCTTAACCATGCGGGTAATATCCGCTGCCGCTTTATTATACCGCAAAGGATAGAGGTTATGTTCAAACCAACCGTTTTTTCCACTCTGATAAATACCCCGGTAAGGAGCCGCTTCGCCAAAATCGGCTTTTATAACATCCACCCCGAGGCGGAGTACGCTTTCCAGCATGTCCTGATACCATTTGACCGCGGCGGGATTACTAAAATCACAGATCGCGTCTTCGGTAGGAATTTCCCCGCTGCTATCCTTTACGGCATAGCCCTTTTCCATGGCTTCTGAAAACAACCTGTTTTGAGGCGTCATGTAGGGGAGATGCCAAAGGCTTAAATGGAAGCCCCGGTCATGGAGATTTTTAAGCATCCTGCCGGGATCGGGGAAACGAAGGGGATCAAAAATAAAATCGCATCTCCATTCCTGTTTGAACCATCCGGTATCCAAATGTATCACGTCGCAGGGAATATTATTATCCCGCAGCTTTCGGGCTGTTTCCAATACCTCCTGTTCCGATGTATAGGTAATGCGTCCCATCCATAATCCGAAGGACCAGGGAGGAAGCATGGGGCTGCGGCCGGTAAATTCCGTATACCCGGACAGAAGCTCTTTTGGGGAACCGAGGAAAACAAACATATCGAAACAATCTTCTCCCACGAACAGAGACTGGGCGCCTCCGTAAGCCGCTCCAAAATCAAATGTCATGGGGCAGGAATGGTACATAAAGATCCCGTACCCCCGGCTGCTTATATAAAAAGGAACCGGTTTGTACATTTGAGACGTTTCCACTCCCTTGGGGTCAATAGTACAGAGCAGTATTTTTTGCCCCCGTTTGTTGAGGCGGGTAAAAGACTCGCCGCATCCGTAAAAACGCTCGTCTTCCGAGAGTGTATAGGAAAAATGGAAGCGCCGTTCCCCGGTTCCGGTCTTTTGAACAAAACAGCAGGGAAGAGGTTCAGAATTGAGCAAGCTGATTTTTTCCAGCATGGAATAGGATTTCCAGATTTTTTTACCTGTTGAATCAGCCAATTCGATCTGAAATGGATTTTTGTAAATCTTTA
>JAISRW010000211.1 GCA_031273405.1 Treponema sp. | reverse complement strand
GCCGGTGCGTCTTGTTTATCGTCGTGGCGGTATTATTGTTCCCAGGCTGCCGGCCCAAAGAGGCTTCTCCCCCGGCAGCGGAGACGTCCGGGGCTTCCGCTAAAATCAGGATCTACTTTATCCCGAAAAACCTGGGGAACCCTTACTTTGAAGCCCTCAGTTCCGGTTTTTATAACGCCATCACCGAACTGGGGGAGGATAACTTTGAATATACCTACACCGGGCCGGAAACCGCCGAGACGGACAGCCAGATTCCCTTTGTGGAGGAAGCGATACGGCGCCGGGCGGATGCGGTCTTTATCGCCTCCAATTCCAATGACGCCCTGAACGGCGTCTTTGATCGGGCCCGGCAGCAGGGGACGCGGATCTACAGCATAAACCAGGACACCCCCGGCAGCGAGGCCCACCGGGACGCCGCCATCATGCCCGTCAATTTTGACACCATCGGCGCTTCCCAGATAGAGCTGCTGGGGAAACTGATGGACTACGAGGGCCAGTTTGCCATCCTCTCCGCCACCGCCGACGCCCCGGATCAGAACTTCTGGATCAGCCTTATGAAGGCGGAACTGGAGAATAACAGCGCCTACAGCCGGATGGAACTGGTTGAAACCGTGTACGGCGATGATCAGCATGACAAATCCGCCGCGGAGACCGAGGCCCTCCTCTCCAGGCGGCCGGGCCTCAAGGGCATTATCGCCCCTACCGCCGTGGGGCTTCCCGCAGCCTGTGGGGTGCTGCGGGGAAAAGGCCTGGCCGGGGCGGTCAAAATAACCGGTCTGGGCCTGCCCTCACAGATGGCGGAATTTGTCCAGGACGGAACCTGCGAAAGTTTCCAGCTCTGGAACCCCCCCTACGAGGGCTATATCGGGGTCTACCTCATCTGGGCTGAAAAAAAGGCCGGCTTTGTCCCCGCGCCGGGGGCTTCTTTTGCCACAGGGAAACTGGGGTCTCGTGCCGTCCTGCCCAACGGCCAGATTTTGACCCTGGAAACCCCCATGCTCTACGACAGTTCCAACATCCGTGAATACGCCGTCCTCTTCTAAACAAACCGGCAGGAATTTTAACCGCGGCTTCTCGAAGATTCCCCGTCCCATGCCTCATATCGTGTGTTTTTTTGTAATGTTAAATTGCCGGTGAACGGTGTACAGAACGGCGGCAAGAACGGTATACGAAGATTGACGTATACAAATCTTTCTTATATAATCCCCATGATGCATTGATTCATTGTGAAGGGTACATACCCCGGCCCTTTGGGCGGAACTAAAGGTACGTACACTATACTTCGGGGCTTGCCCCGAGGTTGTTGATTCACGTTGATGATAAAATAAGGAGGAAATTATGGCATCATATTTAGAGGTGGCCAACGCGCCCCTGGTGTTTCTGATTGTCTTGATACCCGTCGTCCTGGTACTGAGTCAGGCGGTCGTCTACATCAGACTCGCGGCAAAACGAATCAACGAATTGGGCATGGAAAAAAACACGGTCCGCAAAGTAATTATCAACAGCGCGATATTTTCTATTGTTCCGTCCCTGCCCATCGTGATTACCCTGGCGGCGCTTATGGCGGTTTTAGGGAGGTATGTCCCCTGGCTCAGGCTATCGGTCATAGGGTCCGCGATGTACGAGAGCATGTGCGCGGACATGACCATCAAAAGCTTCGGATATACCGGCCTGGGGGACAGCAGCATTAGCGCGGAGGTGTTTGTCAGCGTGGTATGGGTGATGTCTACCGTCGCGCTGGCGTGGCCTCTCTGTAACGTCATCGGCCTCAGGTTCTACGACAGGCGCTTAAAGCGGCTGCAAAAAACCAGCGGCTTTATCAAGCCCGCTACGGGGGCCATGTTTATCGGCCTGATGACCTATTATTCGGTACCCCGGTTTTTTAACTTCGCCGCCCCCACTTGCATTATCGTCAGCGTGGTTGCGGGGGGGTCCGCGGTGCTGCTTGACTTTCTCGCCAAGAAAACGGGCATTCACATACTGTCGGATTTCGCCTTCCCCCTGGCTATGGTCCTGGGTATGGTGTCTGCCGTAATCGCCGGTTAAGGAGGACAAAATGGCTCAAAAAACGAAAAACACAGGGGGAGATTTCGGCCCCTACGACAAAAGCGTCCACAGCTTTGGTTTTTGGTCTACTATCGTGATTATCTTCGCCCTTATGTCGGCGCCCTTTCTTATTCAGGCCGCCTTTGATCTGGATATTGATACGAAGGCCACTCTCATCACCTTGGCATCGGCCCTGTCGGTATTCGGCCCCATCGCTATCTGCGAATTCCTTTCCTACGCCCCCATATTGGGCGCCGGGGGTTTGTATCTTTCTTTTGTAACCGGCAACATAATGAATATGAAGATCCCGGCGGCGAAAAACAGCCAAAAGATCTGCGGGCTCGAACCGGGAACCCCCGAAGCGGACGCGGTGTCTACCCTGGCGGTGGCGGTTTCTTCCATTGTGACAACCGTTATCCTCTTGCTTGGCATGCTCCTGACGGTCTACCTTTTGCCCGTCCTGCAGCAGCCCCTGTTCAAACCCGCCTTTGACAACCTGATTCCCGCTATCTTCGGCGCCCTGGCCATACCGGTGTTCCTCAAAAACCCAAAAACCGCCTCCCTGCCCTGCGGCGTGGCTATTGCGGCCACCCTCATTTTTTCATATTCCGTTATTATGTCCCCTCTACGGCAGACCTACCTGCTCCCGGGCTCTCTTGTTTTGTCGGTGCTGTGGGCGTATTTTCTGTACCGCAGACAGCCGGCTTCCTGACGGCCGGGGAAGGGGGAAAGATGAACGAGAGCATACGAAAGTGGTATGAAGAAAACGCCCAGGAAGTGAAGGCCCTTGCCGACGCCTTGTGGGAACGACCGGAAACCGCGTTCCATGAACAGCAAGGCTGCGCGAGAAACGCCGCCTTTATGGCCGCCCAGGGTTTCGACGTTAAAACCCTCAGCGTACCGGAAGCGGCGGGGGCGGAACCGAACTGCGTCATCGCCCGTTACGGTTCGGGCAAGCCGGTGGTCGGTATTTTGGGGGAATTGGACGCCCTTGCGGGCCTTGGGCAGGATCGGGTCCCCTACCGCTCCTCTAGAGAAGGGGCGGGTCACGGCTGCGGGCACAATCTTATCTGTGCGGCCGCCTCCGGGGGGGCCGCGGCTTTAAAGCAGGCGATCCTTGACGGGAAGCTCCCCGGCACAGTGATATATTTCGGTTGTCCTGCCGAGGAGACCTTGGAAGGCAAGGTGTACATGGCAAAGTACGGCTGGTTCCAGGATTTGGATTTGTGCCTTGCCTGGCATCCCGCCCCGGGGCCTCTGACCGTTATGGAAGCGAGCATGCAGGCCAATACCAACATGTTCTTTAACTTCTACGGGAAGTCCGCCCATGCCGCAGCGAACCCGGATCAGGGCAGATCCGCCCTGGATGCGGCGGAACTCATGAATATCGGCGTGCAGTATCTACGGGAACACGTGCCGGAAGACGTGCGTATCCACTATGCCTACACCCATGCGGGAGAGGTCCCCAACATCGTGCCGGCTTATGCCCAGGTGCATTATTTTATACGGGCGAAAACCCGGGCGGTCAACGATGAAATTGTCAAACGGGTGGTCGATATTTCCCAGGGGGCGGCGAAAATGACCGGCACTACTACCGATTGCCGCCTCAACGTGGGTTGCTACGAGGTTTTTATTAATCACGCCGTCAATAGGCTCTGCCGTGCCGCGGCGCAAAAGGTGCCGGTTATCCTGTGGGACAAGGCGGATCGGAACTATGCCGCGGAACTGTATAAAAACGTCCGGGAGACAGAGGCGGAAGAAGATCTGCTCCCTACCGAAATCCCCAAACTGACCGGGGTGGTTTCACATATGACCGGTTCTTCCGATGTGGGGGACGTGAGCCACCTGGTGCCGACCTGCCAGATAATGGGGCCGGGTATAGTCAAGGGCGTCCCTTTTCATCATTGGGGGGTAACCGCCGCCGCGGGTACGGGGATTGGGCACAAAGCCGTCTGGTATGCGGGGAAGACCCTGGCCCAGAGCGGTTATGAGGTCTTCAAGAATCCCGCAGTCCTGGAGGAGATTTGGGCCGAGTTTCGGGAGTCCCGCAAAAACATGGCCCCTTATAAGCCGCTGTTGCCGGACTGAACCCTTGCGGCTAAAGCTGTTGAGCGGTTTGTTGGTACGCAAAAATCCTCAAGTAGTCCGATGATGTTAATAATTTGGGACAGGCTCAGGTAACAGGCTAAATGGTTTGACAGAACCGGTACACTCGTTGTAAGCTGAGTATCATGATTGATTTAACCAACGTTCCATCGGTTCTGGAAGGAAATATCAGGAAGGCAAAGGAAAAGGGCGTTATTATCCCTACCTTTAAGCAGATGAAGGACCCCGGCGGAGTCCCGGAGAAAATCCGGGCCCGGCTTAA
>JAISRW010000167.1 GCA_031273405.1 Treponema sp. | reverse complement strand
GAGCTTTTCCCAAAACTCGGTTAGTTTTGGGAAAAGCTTCCGAAAAAGCGGCCTAAAGTCCGCTTTTTCATTTAAATTTCAAGGTTGCTTTCCCAAAACTGAAGTTTTGGGAAAGCCTCTACCATAAAAATAATTTTGACAACTTTTTATACTAACCCTAGGAGCCGCGGACCTTCGCTCCGATTGCGCTTGTAGGGTTTTCATGGCCTTTTTAGTTAAAAAAGCCATGAAAACCACGATAAATGGGCATCCGCGAACCAAAGGTTCGAACGGAGTTTGTAAAGTAAATCGAACCGAAGGTTCGCAACCGCCGATTAGGCGGTTTTTTGAGGTTTTATGCGCGAAGCGCAACAGGCTCCTAGGATACGGATTCCCCCGGCATGAGGGCGGCGGGCAAAAAATCGGCGGCGGATTCTTCGGCGGCTATATACATCACCGCGTTAAGATGGACCGCCGCGTTTACCGCCGGGGCAATGTCGTCATAAATCCCCCGGTTCAGGGAACGGTTGTGGCGGGCCAGATACTCGTCAAGCTTATCCACCATCTCCTGAAAATCCATCCTCGTATCTTCAAAACTAAGGGAGCCGCTGCTATCCTCGGGCCGCGGTTTCTGATTCACCTCATAAGAAATGTGATCCCTAATACTGCCTTTAAAGGCGGGACTGTGGGGATAGCAAAAATAATCGCAGACATAGTGGTTGGCTATCCCCAGGGAGTATGAAAACAGGGCAGACCGGGGATTGACGCGGCCCTCATAAAGGCGGCGCATCAGTTTTTTTACGGAACCCGCGCTGGGAGCGTATTCATGCCGGCGGAATATAAAAGAGAAGTAAAGATCCGGCGCCAGGTTCCCAAGGATGAACCAAAAGCGCGATAAAAAGACACCTTGATCGCGGAGTTTGGAATAAATACGATTTCCCATTTCACGGTGATTTTTCAGGGTCATTTATACAGCCTCCTTTTTGCCGTTTGTTCCCCGGAGCCTTCCGGGCTTTCTGCCGTTAAAAAAATCATTCCTTATATAGTAAGCTATGTCTTTAAACCAGAGTTTCAGCATCGCCGGATCAACAACCCCGCCGCAAGCAGCGGGGTATGTTGTTCTCACAAGGTATTTTGACTCAGGGTACATACCCTTAGTTACGCCCCAAGGCTCCCCCGCGCAAGCGGGCTCTTGGGTATGTACCCTTCGCAACGAATCAATCCGCTTTTGTATAAAGCCGCGAACCGGATGCCGGATGATATACCGGGCTATGCCGAAAAGCTGGGCGGGGTCCCGAAAACATTCCCAATGGCATTTTTTGCAAAACCCTTTGAGATCCTTAGTCCGGCGGACCGCCTCACTCATATCCTCCCCAAGGTCCTCGTTTCCCCGGTAACCGCAGGGATAGAGACGGCCCTTATTGTCCATGTAAAAATGACGGATACCTCCCAGGCAGGGGAAAAGAGACAGGCTGTCTTCCCGTGACAGGGCATAGAGGGACGAAAGGGGCGTGAAGATGCGTATCCTGTCCCGGAAACAGGGGATGATTTCCAGAAGGGCCTTAAAAATGAGCCGCAGTTCCACCGGAGAAAAACATATCACTTCGTCGGCGGCAATAGCGCCGTAAGCGGCTTCTTCCTCCGCAAGACCATCCCGGCCTGAGCTCATGGGGTAGCAGACATTAGCCATGGTAAAACCCAGGGCAATGGCTTTTGAAAAGAACGCGTCGAAGCCCGCCTTCATGGCCTCAAAGAAAGGAGCCTCATCCCCCGCTTCCCGAACCGGCGGAACGGGCCTTCCCGCGATATTCCGGTTTATCCCCAGGTTTACCGCCGGATACAAACCCCGGGCGTGAAAGAGCGGCAGGGCCTTTTCTATCCCGCCTATAACCCCCGGCAGCCCCCGCATGGCTTCATGGGTTTGCGTATCCGCAGAATCCATGCTGATCCAGAAATTCCGAATCCCCGAGGCGGCCAGAGTTTTGACGAAGGAATCAATTTTTTCAATTCCCGCGGCCTGCCCCTCATGGGTAAACATATACCCATTGGTACCGCTCCGCAGATAGATAATTCCCCGTTGCCGGGCGTAATCAAGGAGTTCCATCGTTTCCGGGATTTCGATAAAAGGTTCGCCCCCGGTGAGGGATACCGCGTCAATTCCGTTCAGGACACATTGATTGATGATATCCTTCACCCGGCTTTCCGAAAGCTTTTGGCGTTTTATACCGGCGGTTTTTCTCATGCCGCATTGGGGACAGGACGCATTACAATAATTTGTTATCTGGATAACCAACTGCCCCGGTACTCTGCCAAAAAGGATAGTAAACACATTAAGAATATTACGAAGCGTCACAATAAGCGCTCCCCAGGGTGTTTAGCCGGTTGTTGATTACTTCGCCGTACATCCCCAGCAGGCCTTCAAAAATAACATCCCAGCTTCGGGAGAGGGCCTGTTTCCTTCCGTTCTCCGCAAGCCTCAGGCGGAGCTTCCTGTTATTCATGAGGGTTATAAGCTGCCCGGTAAAGCCGTGAGAATCCCCGTCGGCGCAGAGGAGGGCGTTCCGCCGGTGGGAGAGAAATTCCGTCACCCCGCCGCTTGAGACGCCTGCCACCGGCAGCCCGCTGGCCATGGCTTCCAGGGCGGCGTTTCCGAAGGTTTCCGTCCCCGACGGAAAGGCAAAACAATCGGCGGAGGCGTATATTTCCGACAATTCCCGGCCCGTCTTAAAACCGGTGAGGATCAGGTTGGGAAAATTTTTCTGCCGGATAAACTCGGCGTATGGTCCGCCGCCGGTAAAAATAAAGGCCGCTTTCCCGGGAAAACGGCCTTCAATTTCGGTAATGGCGCGGAGCAGCATGTCCAATCCCTTTTCGGGGGAAAGACGGCCCACATAGAGGAAAACGAATTTTTCGTCTATCCCCAGCCGCTTCCGCAGTTTTTGGCTCCTGAACCGGGGGTTAAATTTCCCCGCGTCAATACCCCGCGACCAGAGTCCCAGGTTCCGGTATTGTTTACGGAACAGTTCCTCCAGGGTATGTCTGGAGGGGGCTAAAATCCTATGGGCAAAACCGTAAAACCAGGCAAGATATTTTTCCAACAGGGGTTTGAAAAAATCCAGATTAAAATAATGAAGGTATTTGCAATAATCCGTATGGTAACTCATCACCAGGGGCAGATCCCGAGCATGGGCGTATTTCATGCCCTTGTAACC
>JAISRW010000013.1 GCA_031273405.1 Treponema sp. | reverse complement strand
CAAAATGGCAGTCCTTCACCCAACAGCAGAAAGACTGGATCATGGAAGGGGTCAGGGCGGGGATCAAGTACTGCGACGAGACCAACCTGAAAGCCGAAGCGGAACTGGTACAGTTCTTCAAAGACTCGGGCCTCAAGGTCTATGACGCGGATCTTAACGCCTTCTCAAGCCATGTATTGGATCAATACCTGAAATCGGATTTTGCCAAAACCTGGGATCTGGATCTTTTCAAAAGGATCCAGGACGCGGCCAAGTAAGGCGCCTGATTTTACCGGAACAGAGCGCCGGGGTAAAAGCTCCGGCGCTTCTCCGCCCATGCGGCGCGTAAAGGAAAACTACATGAAAAAGAATTTGCTTTTTATTCGGGATATAGTGCGGGATATAATCGAAAAATACGTACCGGTTTTTTCTTTTGCCGTCATGTTCGTGACCTTTATCATGCAGGTTTTCTTTAGATACATCGTCCGCCGCCCCCTTACCTGGAGCATGGAAGTTATAGCCATCGGTTTTGTCTGGACCGTGGTGTTCGGCGCCTGCTATACCATGCGGCTGAAAAGCCATGTAAAATTTACCATGATTTATGACCGCCTGCCCCCTGTTCCCGCGGCGGTCATACGCACGGCCGGGAATAGCATTATCGCCGCAGCCTTCGCCAGCCTTGTTGTTGCTTCCTATAAATATTCGTTTTTTATCGGTTTCCAGAAAACCTCGGTTTTCAGAATTTCCTATACCTTCATCTTCCTGCCTTTTGTTTATTTTCTCTGTTCCGTTATCGGATACACCCTCAGCGAAATTGTGGAAGACATAAACGTTATTTCCGGCAAGACAGCGGACAGCACGGATCATAAAGCGGCGGAGGCGGCACAATGAACGCGGCCCTCATCGTATGCCTTCTCGTGTTTGTGTTGATATTCATACTGAGAATGCCCATCGCCTTGGGCATGATCGCCGCTTCGGCGGCTTACTTTCTGGTGAAAGGCGGCGATCTGAGCCTGGTGGTAAATCAGGTCATAAACACCTACTATACCAACTACGTTATCATAGCGGTTCCCCTTTTTATTTTTACGGCTAACGTGATGAACACGGGGAAAGTGACCGACATGATTTACGATTTCGCCCACGCCCTCTGCGGCCGCATGCGGGGCGCCCTGGGTCATGTGAATATCCTGGGGTCCCTGATCTTCGCGGGGATGACCGGCTCCGCCATCGCCGATGCCGCGGGGCTGGGCAAAATCGAGATTGAGGCCATGACCGACGCGGGATACGAACCGGCCTTTGCCTGTTCCCTTACCGCTTCGTCGGCTACCCTAGGGCCCACCTTCCCCCCCAGCATCCCCCTGGTTATCTACGCCATGCTCTCGGGGACTTCCGTGGGGGCCCTTTTCCTCGGGGGCATGATACCGGCGATAGTCCTGACCGCCGCGCTGATGATCTATGTGGCGGTTATCGCCAAAAAGCGGCATTACCCCCGGGGGGAAAAGATACGGATCAGGTCCTTTTTGGCATCGACGCTTAAATCGCTGCCCGCCCTCCTGACCCCGGTAATACTGCTGACCGGCATTTATACCGGCGTGATGACCCCCACCGAGGCCGGCGCCATTGCCGGGTTCTATGCCGTGCTGATTTCCATCGTCGCCTACCGGGCCTTTGGTCCCGGGGATTTTTTGAAAGTCGTCGTCGATTCGGTCCGGGACATAGGCGCCACCAGCATCATGATCGGCGCCGCGGCGGTTATCTCCTACATTGCCGCCAGGGAGCAGATCGCCAATAATCTTGGCGCCTGGATTATCGGTATCTCGGAGAATAAATATTTTTTCCTGTTTCTTACCAATGTGGTCATCCTTATTCTGGGGATGTTTATCGACACTTCCACCATCCAGCTTATTTTTGTTCCCATCCTGATTCCGGTAGCCGCGGCGATGGGGATAGATCTTATTCATTTTGGCGTTGTGGTTACCTTTAATATGATGGTGGGCCTTTGTACGCCCCCCTTCGGTATGCTGCTTTTTATTACTTCGGGTATTTCGGGGACTCCGCTTAAAAACATCATACGAGAAATTGTACCCCAATTGGTGGTAATGCTCATCGTTCTTTTTGTTTTAACCTATGTCCCCCAGCTTGTGCTGTATCTGCCCAAGAGATTCGGACTCATGTAATGTAAGGAGAACCTAGAATGAGTAAAGCGTTTTGCGGATGCTGGCCGACCATGATTACCCCCTTTACCGACGACGATAAAATTGATTACAAGGCCGTAAAAAATTTGACCGAATGGTATATCGCCAAGGGCTGCGACGGCATATTCGCGGTATGCCAGTCCAGCGAGATGTTTTTTCTCTCGGAAGCGGAAAAGATCGATCTCGCCAAGGCGGTGAGGGACGCCGCCGCCGGCAGGGTCAAGGTTATCGCCTCGGGGCATACGGCCGATGATACCTCAAAACAGATCGATGAACTGGGCCGCATGGCCGAAACCGGCGTGGACGCAGTGGTCCTGGTAAGCAACAGGCTGGCAAAACAAAACGAGGGCGAACCGGTATTCAGGGACCGCTTCGACGATATTGTGCGGCAGCTTCCTGACGCGGTCTTCGGCATGTACGAATGCCCCTACCCCTACCTCAGGCTCCTTTCCGCGGAATTCCTCAAAGACTGCGCGGAGCGGGAAAAGCTGGTTTTTCTCAAAGACGTAAGCTGCGCCCGTCAAATCCAGCAGGAGCGGGTGCGGGCGGCGGCCGGAACCGAACTGGCCTTGTTTAACGCGAACACCGCGACGCTGCTGGATTCTCTGATCGGCGGCTACGACGGCTTTAACGGCGTCATGGCCAATTTCCACATCGACATCTATAAATGGCTCTATACCCGTTTTAAAGCCGAACCGGAACGTGCCCGGGAAATCAGCGACTTCCTCACCCTGGCCGCGGTCTGCGAGGCCAGGGCCTATCCCGTCAACGCCAAGTACCACCTGGACCTCACCGGCGTACCCATGAGCATCCACACCAGGAGCAGGGACGCCGGGGCTCTTAACGAGAACGCCCGCCACGAAATCGAAAGCCTTATCCGTATGGAAACAGCGGTACGGAAACGATTACAATTATAGCATGGACCTGTCTTTGCCCCTGGCCTTCGGCGCGGGGCTGCTTTCGTTCCTGTCCCCCTGCGTGCTGCCCCTGATCCCCTCGTATCTGAGCATGCTGTGCGGCATGAGCCCCCGGGACCCCCGGGCCAGGCCGAAGCTCGTCGCCGGAACCCTCAGCTTTATCCTGGGTTTCAGCGCCGTCTTTATTGTTCTCAGCATCCTTTTCTCCGCCGCCTTCTCCCTCACGGGCGGCATATCCCGGTATATCACCGCGGCGGCGGGGATCATCGTGATTATCCTGGGGCTGAATACGGTCTTTGATTTTCTTTCGTTTCTCAAGTATGAAAAACGCTTTCATGGGGCGCCCCGGCCCGTGGGCATAACCGGCGCTTTTTTCGCCGGCACGGCCTTCGCCGCCGGCTGGACCCCCTGCGTCGGCCCCATCCTGACGGGCATACTCCTGATGGCCGGACAGCAGGGGAAAGCCGGCGTGGCGGCCCTGTATCTGGCCTGTTATTCCGCCGGCCTGGCGCTGCCCTTCCTGGGAGCGGCGTTCTTCTTTGAGCGCTTCCTTGCCGGGGCGGCCGGGCTGCGCGCCCGTCTCCCCCTGCTCCGGCGCATAAGCGGGCTGGTCCTGGTCTTCATCGGCGTCCTCATCCTCACGGGCCGTTTTACGGCGCTGAATATTCTGATCCTAAAAATCCAGTACCGCTTCATAGACTGGGCCGAAGACCAAGCCCTCCCCTTCCGTCTTTTGGCCCGGTGGTTTAACCGGCTTTTGGAAATCTAACTACCCGCCGGCATATCCTCGACGCGACTTGGCGGTTAGAATGAGTTGATACGCCCTGCCGCGATCCTGTTGACTCTTTTTTCGGGGCCGTGGTAAACTATCGGCATGATGACCATCAGCCCAACCGATGATACCTATCCCGCCGGTCAAGACGCCGGAGCGGTAGGAACAGCGTCATCTACCCCCCCCATCACCGATAGGTTTACTAGGATATAACCCCTCCGGGGTTTCCGGGCCTTCCGCCCCGGGCCGTTCCTTATACA
>JAISRW010000012.1 GCA_031273405.1 Treponema sp. | reverse complement strand
CTCGCCCCGTTTTTGGCGTCTCCGGCGGCCCAGACCTTGGGGTTCGAGGTGTGGAAGGTGCCCCCGGTTTTGATGTTGCCCCGCTGATCCAGTTCCAGGCCCAAGTCCGCGACGATGCCGCCTTGGACTACGTGGGTAAAGCCCATGGCCAGGAGAACCAGGTCGGCCTGAATTTCAAATTCCGTGCCCGGAATATCGGTCATTACCCATCTGCCGTTTTGACCGGCCCAGTCCACACGGCAGGCCTGAATGGCGCCGACCCTGCCGCCGCTGCCGGAAAAGGATTTGGTGTTCACGGACCAAAGCCTCTCTCCGCCTTCCAGATGGGAGCTCGATGTTTTAAGAACCGTGGGCCAAAGCGGCCAGGGGGATGAATCGGGCCTATGCTCCGGGGGCTTGGGCATCACTTCGATCTGGGTAACGCCGGCGGCTCCCTGGCGGTTGGCGGTGCCCACGCAGTCCGAACCGGTATCGCCGCCGCCTATAACTACCACCCGTTTGCCGTAGGCGGTGACGGCCTCGAGCTCTTCGTTATCTTCCTTGCCAAGGCTGCGGTTCTGAAGGGAAAGGAAATCCAGGGCCTGGACTATGCCGGCGTTTTCCCTGCCCGGAACCGTAAGATCCCTGGCGTCCCTGGCGCCTATGGTAAGGAGGGCCAGATCGTATTCGGTCTCCAGCTCTTTGGGATCTATGATCCGGCTGCCGCCGCCTGAGGTGCCAAAGGCATAGGCGGCGGAACCGATCCGGGCGCCGGTTCTGAATTCCACTCCTTCGGCTTCCATTATCTTTACCCGCCGATCAATAAAGCTCTTGTCCAGCTTGAAGTCGGGAATACCGTAACGGAGGTAACCGCCCGCCTTGCGATCCGCCTCGTAGACCACCACGGAAAAACCGAAGCGGTTGAGGAAATAGGCCGCCGAAAGGCCGGCGGGCCCGGCGCCCACGACGGCAACCTTTTTCCCGTTCCGCTTCCTGGGCGGCCTGGGCACAACCAGGCCCAGCTCAAAAGCCTTCTCAATCACCGCGAATTCGTTCTGCCTTATGGTCACCGGCTCGTCGTTGGCCCCCAGCACGCAGGAAGCCTCGCAGAGGGCGGGACAGACCCGGCCGGTAAATTCCGGGAAAGGGTTGGTATCCTCAAGAATCGCCCAGGCGCTTATCCAGTCGCCCCGGTAGAGCCTGTCCTGCCATTCGGGCATAACGTTGCTGACGGGACAGGCCCAATGGCAGAAGGGCACCCCGCAGTCCATACAGCGCGAAGCCTGGAGCCTCCGGTCGTCGTCGGAGAGCCGGGTTTCAACCTCGCTGTAATCGTTTATTCTTTCTTCTACCGGCCGGTAACCGGAGACTCTTCTTTTTATCGTCAAAAATCCCTTGGGATCGCCCATGCTGTTTCCTCCTAAGTACGGTCGCCGATTTCTTCCAGCACCCGGATCTCGTAGAGCCGCTTGTCCAACTCGGCCAGCTTGATCTGTTCCAGAGCCCGCTTGTATTCCACAGGCAGAACCTTGATGAACTTCTGCCTGTTTTCCGCCCAGTTGTCCAGGATGTTTTTGGCATAATCCGATCCTGTCCAATACACATGCTTGCGGATCATGTCTTTGACAAAGCCTTCGTCTTCCTCATTGTCCAGGCCCGAAAGCTCAACCATTCCCTTATTGAGGAAAAATTCAAAGTTGCCGTTCAGGTTGAACACATAGGCTATACCACCGGACATGCCGGCGGCGAAGTTCCGGCCCACGGGGCCAAGAACCACGATGCGCCCGCCGGTCATGTACTCGGCGCAGTGATCCCCGGTGCCTTCCACAACGGCGACGGCCCCGGAGTTCCGCACGCAGAAGCGCTCCCCGGCGACGCCGGCCGCATAGAGCTCCCCCGAAGTGGCGCCGTAAAGCACCGTGTTCCCTACGATGATATTTTCGCTGGTTTTAAAGGTCGAGCCCGCGGGCGGCGCCGCCACGATACGGCCCCCCGAAAGGCCCTTGCCAAGGTAGTCGTTGGCGTCTCCCGCAAGGCGGAAGGTGATGCCCTTGGCAAGGAAAGCGCCGAAGCTCTGGCCGGCGGAACCGGTAAAGTCTACGGTGACAAAGTTCTCGGGCAGCCCCTCGCCGCCGAAGCGCCTGGACACCTGCCAGGAGAGCATGGCCCCCACGGCCCGGTCGGTGTTTTTGACGGCAAGCTGGAGGCGGGTGGGGATCTTCCTGTCCAGGGCCGAAAGGCAGCTGGCGATGAGATGCTTGTCGAGGACATTTTCGATTTTATGAATCTGGGACTGGGTACAGTAGAGATCCCTGCCGCCGGGTATGTCGGCGGGGCCCTCGGCCTTTTCAAGAATCCCCTCAAGATTCACCCCGGCGGATTTTTCTTTGGGGCTTGGCCGGGAAACCAGAAGATCCGAGCGGCCCACCAGGTCGTTAAAGCGCCTGAAGCCCAGGGAAGCCATGATCTCCCGGACTTCTTCGGCCAGGAAACGGAAAAAATTGATCAGATGAGCCGACTTGCCGGCAAAGCGCTTCCTCAGTTCCGGGTCCTGGGTAGCCACGCCCATGGGGCAGGTGTTCTCATGACACTTCCGCATCATCACGCAGCCCAGCACAATGAGGGCGGAGGTGCCGAAGCCGAATTCTTCGGCCCCCAGCATGCCGGCGATCACGATGTCCCGGCCGGTCTTAAGCTGGCCGTCGGTCTGGAGCCGCACCCGGCCCCTGAGGCCGTTTTGCACCAGCACCTTGTGGGTTTCGGAAAGCCCCAGCTCCCAGGGCAGCCCCGCGTGGCGTATGGACGACTGGGGGCTCGCTCCGGTTCCGCCGTCGTAGCCCGATATAAGAATATTGTCGGCGTGGGCCTTGGCGACCCCCGCGGCAATGGTTCCCACCCCGCTTTCGGATACCAGTTTTACGCTGATCCGCGCTTCGGGGTTGGCGTTCTTGAGGTCGAAAATGAGCTCCGCCAGATCCTCGATGGAGTAGATGTCGTGGTGAGGCGGCGGGCTTATGAGGGTAACCCCCGGCGTGGAGTGCCGGGTCTTGGCAATGGCCGGCGCCACCTTGTGGCCCGGAAGCTGGCCGCCCTCGCCGGGCTTGGCGCCCTGGGCTATCTTGATCTGGAGCTCTACGGCATTGGCCAGATATTCGCTGGTAACCCCGAAACGGCCCGAAGCCACCTGCTTGATAGCGCTCCTGAGCCAGCGGCCGTCGGGGAGTTTTTCAAAGCGCTCGGCGTCCTCGCCGCCTTCCCCCGAGTTGGAGCGGCCCTGAATGGAATTGAGGGCCTCCGCTATGGTTTCGTGGGCTTCTTTGGAAATAGAGCCAAAGGACATTGCCCCGGTGGTAAAACGCTTCATTATCTCCCCGGCGCTTTCCACTTCTTCTATGGGGACGGGCCCGGCGGGGGCGCCTTTGGCCGAGCCGGGGGCCGCGAAGTCCAGGAGGCCGCGGATGACGTGGGGAGACCGGTTCAGGGCATCGGCGGCGGCGCTAAACTGCTTGAACCTGGAATAGTCCGCCGTTCTGGAAGCCCATTGCAGAAGATGAATGGTTTCGGGGTTCCAGGCGTGGCGTTCCCCGTACTTGCGCCAGCGGTACTGGCCCGCCATATCCAGCAGATAGTCGCCGGGAGCGGGAACCGCCTCGGAGCGATCCAGGGCTTCCCGGGCGTTACGGTAATGGGCGAGGGCCTCCCCTTCCAGCTCCCGGAAGCCCGCGCCGGAAATGCGGCTCAAAGCGCCCTGGAAGCATTTTTCGATTACGGCGGGACCAAGCCCGATGGCTTCGAAGATCTGGGCGCCCCGGTAGGACCGGAGCGTACTGGTCCCCATTTTGGACATAACCTTGAGCATAGCCTTGGCCAGGCCCTTGAGATAGAACTTTTTGGCATGGGCAAAATCCCCGGCCCGCTTGCCGTCGGACCCCCGGCAGATGGCGGCAATCGAGGCCAGCGCACCGTAAGGCACGATGAGATCCGCGCCGTAACCAAAGAGCAGGGCGTAGTGCATGATCTCCCTGGGCTCGGCGGACTCGACGATGATCGACGCCTTCATCCGCAGGCCCCGGCGCATGAGGCCGTGATGCACCGCCCCGGCCGCCAGCAGCGCCGGGACAGGAACCCGCCCCGCTTCGGGGGACAGGGCGCCCCGGTCCGAAAGCACGATGAGGGAGACCCCTTCGTTCACCGCCTCCGCCGCCTCGTCGATCAGCCTGTCCAGAGCCGCCTCAAGAGCGCACTTTTCGTTCTTTCCTTTTTCCCCGCCGCTTTTGAATGTGGCGTCAAGGGTTTTGGACTTAAACACCGAAGGCTTTAGTTCCTTGAGGGCGTCCAAATCGGCGGGAGTCATAACCGGGTTGAGCACCTTGACGCGGCGGCAGCGGCTTTCGGTTTCTTCAAGGAGATTTTCCTGGGGCCCCACAAAACTGGTCAGGGTCATAACCAGATCTTCCCGGATAGAGTCGATGGGAGGGTTGGTCACCTGGGCAAAGACCTGTTTAAAGTAGGCGTAGACCCGCTGGGGCTTGTCGGAAAAAACCGCCAGGGGAGTGTCGGTGCCCATGGAACTGGTAGGCTCCTGGCCCGCCATGGCCATGGGGAGCAGGAGGGAGTCCCTGTCTTCCCTGGTATAGCCGAAGGCCCTTTCCATAAAGAGCACGGAATTTTCGGTCTTGATCCAGGGATCGCCGAATACAGCTTCGCCGTATTTCCCGGCCTCACCGGTCTTTTCGATCCCCTTGCCCGCGTCTTTACCGCCCTCGTGAACCGCCGGGGCGTCGATCTCCTGGGACAGGGTGATGACCTGGCGGCCCACCCATTCGGAATAAGGCCGGCTGGAACAGACCTTCCGCTTGGCTTCTTCGTCGGGGATGATTCGGCCTTCTTCCAGATCCACCAGGAGGAGCTTACCCGGAAGGAGCCGGCCCTTGTAGGCCACTTCCTCAGGCTCAAAGTCCTGCACCCCCGTCTCGGAGCCCATGACGATGAGGTCGTTTTTGGTAACCGTATAGCGGGAAGGCCGGAGGCCGTTCCTGTCCAGGGTGCCCCCCACATAGCGGCCGTCGCAGAAAACCATGGAGGCGGGGCCGTCCCAGGGCTCCATAATACAGGCGTGGTATTCGTAAAAATCCTTAAGCTCCTGGGGAATGGGGTTCTTGTTGTTCCAGGACTCGGGGATGAGCATCATCAGGGCGTGGGGGAGGCTGCGGCCGGACATGACCAGAAGCTCCAGGGCGTT
>JAISRW010000049.1 GCA_031273405.1 Treponema sp. | reverse complement strand
TCCGGGCCCAGTTCGAAACCTTTCTCGGCTCCGGGCCCGAAATCACCATGGAGCGGAAATTTTCCGTAGCCCAGCTCATTGCCAGGGGAATCGTGGCTCTATGAGCTTTTCCCGCCGGTCTTACTTCCTCCTCACGGCCTTCTTTCCGACGGCCCTCCTTCTCACGGCCCTCCTCACCGCCGCCTGTTCCTATAAGGAGCCGGGGGCTTTCCCCTTTATAACGGAAAGTGAAACGGCGAAGCCGACGGAGCCGACGCCGGTATTGTACGGCCTTTCCAGGAATTCCTCCGCCGGCGTGTTGGGGCCCGAAGACGGCCGCCCGCTGGAATATGTCTTTGACAAGCCCCTGGATCTTCCGGCCGGATCGTTCCTGGAAATAAGTTACACCCTGTCCAAAAGCGCCGGGGAATGGCCGGGGATCTTTGTCCTGGAGCTCGGCTCCCTCGCCTGGGAGCTCCCCCGGGATCTTTCGTTTCTCGGGATTGACGAACTCCCTTCGCTGATACGCTACGCCGTTCCGACCGCCGGGAGCGGCAGGCTTGGAGGCATCGGAATCCGCAGGGAAGATTCAGGCGGCCCAAGCGGCGCTCAGGCGCCGGAACTTGCCATACTCAGGATGAAGCTTACGGAAGAAGGCTGGTACGGCTTCTCCCTGGAAGACGATTCCTCCGGGGGAGCCGGGGCTTTTTCCGCTTCCCTGACTCCCTTTGTCTATTACCGGGCGGAGGGCGGGCGTATCGTGCTGGATCCCCCCCGGCAATTTTTAAGAGCCGGAACAAGCGCCCTCAAAGCCGAAGCATACAGTGGCGGCATCAGCGTGGAAGCCGGCGGCGGGGGCGGTTTCCTCATCGAAACCCGGCCTGAATCGACGGAAATCGACCTGCCCCAAGGCTGGCCCGCCTCCTTCCCCCTCTCTCTTGGCGGCGGCCCCTTCCGCCGGGTAATGCTCCTGCCGGCTGCCCTGCCCGGGGAGGAGCCCGTCGCCGCCGATCCGGGGCTCGTTCTTTCCTGGCCGGCGGAGTCCTGGAAGGAAAAGGGCTACGCGGTTTTCCGCTGGGACGCTTTCCCCCAGGTGCTTATTTTTGACACCGCCGACTACGCCGTCCAGGACAGGCTCTTCAAGCGGCTGGCCTTTTTTGTGGAGAAGCGGGGCTTCCGGGGCCGGCTCGCCCCGGATGAGGAGATAGCCGGCCTTCACGGCTGGAACGCCCACGATTACCGCTCCAGGGATCTGGCCGCCTTTTTTGCCGCCGCCGAGGAGGCGGACTTCCCCCTCAATACCGGGGAGCTTGAGATCCGGGCCCTGCTCCTGGACTCAGGGGTCTTGGCCCGCCGGAACGGAAAAATTGTCCCCGGCGCCGGGGCGGTCATTTCCATTTCCAGGGAATCCGATGCTTATCTCCGCCGACTCTTCATGGCCCACGAGGGCTTCCACGGCATTTATTTTATCGATGAAGATTTCAGGGATTTCAGCCGCCGCCGCTGGGAGGGCCTTTCGGAGCCGGTCCGGCGCTTCGTCCTCGCTTATTTTGATTTTCAGGCTTATGACATAAGCGACCAGGATCTGGTGATAAACGAATTCATGGCCCATGTTTTGCAGCAGGACGAGTCCCAGGCCGGCGCCTACTTCGGGGGAATTCTGCCGAACCGCATGGTTGCCCGCTCCCCCCGGCGGGAGAGCGCCCTGCCCGACGAAGGCCGCCCCGACTCCGGGGGAACCAGGTACTGGGCCGTTCTTGACCGGGCCTTTAGGGCCGAAGCCGAAGCCTTTTCCCGTTACGTCCGGCAGCGCTGGGGCCTGGCCGCCGGCAGGGTGTGGCGGCTCAGCGTCAGTAGATCACCGGATTTTTAACCACAGACCTCACGGACAAAAGGGGAATTTTGAGCAAAAAGTTCGTGCTTTTCGTGAGGTTTCGTGGTTAAACGGGAGCAATAGGGGGCGGCAAGAAGGGCAAAGCCCCGCAGGCTGCTATGACGCGCAAAAGGCGGCGGCCTTGTCCCGAACCCATGTAAGGTGATCGATGCTGATGTCCCTGGGAACAGTGCAGTCGGCGCCGAGGACGACCCCCAGGGTTCCCGCTTCCTTAAGCAGCCGCTCGGTTTCGGTCTCGATCTCCGCCCTGCTTCCCGTATAGAGAAGGTCGTCGGTGGTATTGCCAAAACCGCCGATGACGGGCTTGCCCCCGAAGATCTTTTTCCCCTCTCCCAGGGAGACCCCTTCCACCACCGAGGCAAAGTTGATTATCTGGGCTGGGTAGCCGGTAAAATGGGAAAGATCGTTCTTGCATCCGGCATAGCCGCATATATGGAGTATGTTGAATTGGCTGACCTTTACGGCGGGCTCGAGGGCTTTGAGGTCGCTGGGGGCGAGTATTTTTTCCCGGATTTCATCGGTGACTCTGGGATCGTTTATGTCCTGGACGCTGAAATAGATCCCGTCAACCCCGGTTTCCGAAAGGAGCCTCCGGATCAGCAGGGCAATATCCCCCGCCGCCACATCCAGGGCATGGGCCGCGGCGTCCCTGTCTTGGGCGATAAAATCCGCCAGGCCCTTGTCCCCCTGATCGGCGCGGCAGAACCGGAAAAAAGTGGCGGGGGAAAATATATTGTAAAAGCACATTACTTCGGCGCCGCAGTGAGCGGTGATGGTTTTTGCGTATTCTACCTGCTTTTCGATCCACCGGTGGTTTTCCCCGATGGAAACCGCCTTGCCGAGTTCCGGCCCGGTCTTCGCGTTTTTAAAGGCTTCGCCGGGATAGATGAAAAAGCCGTCGCTCATGATCTTCACAAAATCGGGCTGGAATTCGCGGTAGAATTTTTTGTGCCCCTCCACGTTATTGTCGAAAAGGGCGGTGTTTTTAAAGCCGTCTTCTATTTCATCCTTGGCATAATGGAACCAAAAGCCTACCGGAACACGCTCGGTTTTTTCGTTTTTAAAAGCCTTCGCCGCAAGTTCTCTCTTATTCATATCCCCCGCCTTCAGTGAGTGTTTGTTTTATCTAACCAATAAAAAACCCATCCTGTCAAGGATCTCACAGGGTATTTTGACTCAGGGTACATACCCTTAGTTCCGCCGCAAGCGGCCGGGGTATGTACCCTTCGCAACGAATCAGTTTAGGTGGACGGACAAAAATCATTATAGTAGAATGAGAAAAAGCGGTTACCAAAAGGATATAAAGATGGGACGGAATTTGCGGGACCGGCTGCGCCTTATTCGGAAGGAGGCCCAGGCCGGCAAAACCCAGCCGGGCGGTTCCCCGGAGGCGGCGCGGGAGGGAGAGTTCCCGGAGGCCGGCGCCCTTAAGGGGTGGTCCGCCGGGGGGTACAAGACCCTGAAGCGTTCTGTGCGCACGGAACTGTCCCTGGAAGTTCCCGGGGCTTTCCCTTCCGCTCTGGGGTTCCTGATTCCCGACATTTTTTCCTACCAGGCTTTTTCAAAGTCCGGCGCCCCTCCCCTGCCCGGGGATCTCCTCTTCTTCGACCTCGAAACCACCGGCCTTTCAGGCGGCGCGGGCACGGTTGCCTTCCTGGCGGCTTTCGGCCGTTTTGACGGACCCGGCGCTTCCGCAAAGGCCGGGGCTCTCCTCATCGATCAGTACCTTCTCCTGGATTATCCGGGGGAGGAGGATTTCCTCAAGGCCGCGGCCGGAGAATTCAAGCCCGCCGGGGGGAAGCCTCCTTTGGCGGTAACGTTTAACGGTAAGAGCTTTGACGCCCAGGTCCTCAAAACCCGCTTCCGCATGAAGGGTTTGGCCGAGCCGCCCTATTATCACGCCGACCTGCTTCACCCCGCCCGGCGCCTGTGGAAGCGCCCCCTGGGGGATTGCTCCCAGAAAAACCTGGAGTCTTCGGTTTTGGGCATTGAACGCTGCGGGGACCTTGACGGGGCCCTGGCCCCGGATATATGGTTTTCGTTTCTTAAAACCGGGGATACCGGGGATCTCCTGGGTATCTGCGATCATAATGTTCGGGATCTCCGGGGCCTGGCCTCCCTCTTTCTTGCCCTGGGGGAAATAGCCGCCTCCCCCCTGGAAAGCCGCGGCAAATTTTCCTTCGATTTCGAAGCCCTCTGCCTCTGGTGGAGGAAAGCCGCGCTCTCCCGGGAGAAGTCCCTTTTGAGCCCCCATGGGACGGAAAAAGGCCGCGAGCTTTTAAGGGCCGCCGCGGAAGAGGGCTGCCCCCGGGCGGCCTACACGAGGGCCCTGGACGCTTTCAGGGAAGGAAGGCCCGGCGAAGGGCGCCGCCTCCTTTTGTCCCTGGCCGGACGCCCCGGCCCCCAGGCGGAAGGGGGCCTTAAAGCCGCCGCCTTCCGCGCCCTGGCCGTGGACGCCGAATGGCGGCGGAAAGACCCGGCGGCGGCTCTGGCCTACGCCGAAGCGGCCCTGGCCGTTGACGGCCTGGGGGAGGCGGCGCGGGAGGATCTCCTGAAGCGCAGGGAGAGGCTGGCTGGGAAACCGGCGGGGAGTCCTTTGGCCTTTAAATTGTAACTATTCAGCCGTCTACGGGGGATAGCGCTACCGGCGGGGCGGGTTATTTCAGGAGCAGTACGGCTTCAGGGGGGACATACAGCGCTTGGGGCAGTTCCCTGAGACCCAGGTATTTGCTAAATTTCCACCAGATTTCATTTTGCTCTTCCGGGGAAGCTGCGGCGGCGTTGGTAAAGAGGACCACTTCCTCAAAGGGTTCTTCGGAGCGGCGGCTAACCCTGAGCCTGATCCGGTTCGGCTCTTCGCCGGCTTCGGTATACAGCGGGAGGAAGTCGTGGGCCCGTATGCCGACGTGGGTTATGTCCTCCGGAACAGTGCGGGGCAGGGTAAGGCGGAGGCCCCAGTTGAGGGCGAAGACCTCGCAATCCCCCAGGCGCCTGATGGGGGAAATGTTTTTGCACCCTGTGATCCTGGCGACCTGGAGGGAGCGGGGGTTGGCGAAAAGCTCCCTGGTCCTGCCCCTGCCGAGGATGCGGCCGTTTTCCATAACCAGCACGGAATCGCAGATTTTGTACGCTTCGTCCCGGCTGTGGGTAACCATGATAACATCCGGCGGCGGCTTTTCCCCCCGGAACGGGGAGTCTCTCCGGATGAGATCCAGCAGCAGAAGCTGCATCTGTTCCCTGAGGCCCGAATCCAGGGCGGAAAAAGGCTCGTCCAGGAGAAGGACTTCGGGGTCCCGGACGAGTATGCGGGCCAGGGCGGCCCGCTGCTGCTGGCCTCCCGAAAGCTGGGAGGGGAGCCTGTCCTCAAGGCCCGTCAATTCCATGGTCTCAATCCAGGAGCGGGCCTTTTCTTCCCGCCCCGGCCTGGGAAGGCCGACGAGTATGTTTTCCTTCACCGTCATCCTGGGGAAGAGGGCATAGTTCTGAAACAGATAACCCACCCGGCGATCCTGGGGTCTTAAGTTGATTTTTTTTGACGAATCAAAGAGGACCCTGCCGTTGACGGACAGGTAACCTTCGTCGGGAGTTTCGATGCCGGCGACGCACTTGAGGGTCATGGTCTTGCCGGAGCCCGACGCGCCGAGTATGCCGAGGCAGTCGCCGGCGGCTTCAAATTCGGTCTCCAGACAGAAGCCGGCGGAAAGCCGCTTTTTAATGAACCCCCGGAGGCTCATTTTTTCCCGCT
>JAISRW010000044.1 GCA_031273405.1 Treponema sp. | reverse complement strand
AAGACTTAGGATTTCAGAAAAAGATCGAAAATCACGAAAACAGACTTTTCGGAGGGGACTCAATATTTGGTAAAGATGTAAAATCTTCTGTAAATTAGAGCTTTTCCCAAAATTCGGTTAGTTTTGGGAAAAGCATCAAAGCACCTTTTTTGACTTCCTGCGGATCAAAGGTCCGATTCGGCTGTGAACCGCGAACCTTCGGCTCGATGGTTCGTCAGACCTACGGTCTGCTTCGACTTCGCGGTTAGATTCTTTTCGAAGATACTGCGGTCTGAGAGGCTTTCGGCAGAACCGCTATTTGACCACTGCCTGGGAAGCGGTTTTTCCTTCCAGGCTATAGACCTTGTCCCGGTTATGGGGGTCCAGAATCCGTTCGCCCCGGTGGAAAAACACGTATTGATAAATACCCGGCGGAAGAGAAAGGGAGAGGTTGTAAGACCCCGGATTTGTTTCCCGCATCTCGTACATAAAGGGGTCCCAACTGTTAAAGTTCCCCGCTACCGTCACGGTTTCTCCCGGAGGGGCGGTATAGCTAAGGCTGAGGATGCCGTCCGGCTTAAAAGACGACGTCTCCCCGGCCGGGATAGGACGGGGTATATCGGGGACAGCTACTCGGGACTGGGTGAGCCCCGAAGGGGCTGTAACCCACAGGGGGTTAAGGGGATCCTGGGTCCAGAGGCCGTCGATAATCATCCGATAATCCAAATTCTTTATCCCGTCGGGGACGGTCTGGACATGAAACAGGAGACCTGAATCCCTGGTTAATTCGACATTTTTTTTCTTCCCCTCTGCGGCAATCTCGGCGGGGTCCCTGGGAATAAGGAGTTTCCTGAACCAGTGCACCCTGGCATATCCTTCAAAGGCAAATGCTATGCCTACCCGCCGGTAGGAAGAAGGAGCGGTAAAAATCACCGAATCTTCGTAAATTTCCGGGGCCCCCGGGCCGGGGAGGCCCAAAAGACGATCAATATATTGATAAGATTCTAAATCTGCCCCGTTAATAGTGCCGATAGTTAATATAAGGAGCAGTACTGCCGTGATACTTTTCATACTAATCTTTACAATTATCGGCGGATAAACCAAAATCTTAATATGCCGTCATTAAAGGCTCTGGAAGAGTTTCAATCCTCATTCGGCAATATCGGCGGAGAGCAGAACGCCCTGGCCAAGCAAGGCCTTCCCCCGGACGATTTTCCCCTTCCGGACCATGAGCCTTCCCCGACGGAGGCCGGCTCAGGCGTTTCCCCGGAAGGCGGCGGCACTCCTCCCCAGGACTCCCCGGGGGGGGACGATTTTATCGGCTTCGGCGATCTGGGGGATCTTCTGGGCGGCGGAACCAAAACGGATCCTTTTCCTGAATTCGACGATCTTCCCGCAGAAAGCTCCCCGGCCTCCGACGGCGATATGGATTTCGGCGCCTTTCTGGATAGCATACCGGACGATCTGGGTATGGGGACCGGCGAAGCCGCCGGATCTGCTCCGGCGGGGCTTGATACCGCAGCCGAAGGCGGCGGCGAAGCGGCGGAAGCGGGAAGCGGCGAAGGGGCGGCGGAAACAGAATTGTTCGGGGAATTCCCCGATTTCGATCTGCCCGGCGAAATCCCGGCTGAAGCTTCCGGGGAGGGCGGCGATCTTGGGGCTCCGCCGGATCTTTTGGACGGCTTTGCCGACGAGATAGAAAGCGGAGAAGCCCAGGGGGACGAGGACGCCCGCTTGGAAGAAGCGGCCTTCCCCGAAGATATCCCCGGCCAGGATGCGGCGGCTCCGGAGGATATTCCCGGCTGGGAAGATGCCGCAGACTTCGACCTGGGGAATTTTCCCGATTTCTCAAGTCCTGAGGAATCTTCCGTGTCGGAACAAGAATCGGAGGAGCAAGCCCTGGAAACTCCGGAAGGGGCTTTGCCTGCCGAAACGGAGGGGGATGAGGATTCGGGATTCTCCATTGCCGAGACCGACGGTGGTTTTGACATAGGGGAAGAACCTCTGAATCTGGATATAGTGGAAACGCCGGGGACAGATTCTTCCGACGCTTTTAATAACTTCAACCTGGATGGCGGTGCCCTGGCCGCCGATTTTAACATCGGAAGCGAAGGCGGCGCCGCCGATGATTTTGGAAGCGATTTCGCGCACCTTGAAGAACTATCCCTTTCCGGGATCGATGATACCTTCGGGGAGCGTGCTTCCGGCCTCATGCCCCAGGAGCAGGACGAATGGCAGAAACTGGCCGAATCCGGCGGTATTTCGGGTGAAGTTGAAGAAATCAGGCTTTCTGAAGAGGACATGTCCCGTATCGACGAGACCCTTTCCTCCTATCCCCTCAATTTAAGGATTGCCTGCGAAGAATTAATCGCCGAAGAGGTGGTTGCGCCGGACCAGCTATCCAGGATGCTAAAGCTTCTTATCAACGGAGCCCCTCCAAAAGAAGCCGCCGCCCTGGCGGGAAAGATCCTGAGCCGGACCATTACGATTCCCAAGGGATTTGAAAAGAAGACCGGCGAAGAACTGGAAGCCGAGCAGTCCAGTTTTGCCTATATTTTCGTTCACAATTTTTTGCCTGTTTTCAGGCTTTTTATGCTAATTGCCCTGCTGGTTATGTCCGCGAGCTATCTGGTCTGGCAGTTTATCTACACCCCTCTCAGGGCCGAAAAGATCTACCAACTGGGCCATGAGCGCATTGCCGAAGGGGACTATAGCCGGGCCAACGAACGGTTCCGCGAAGCTTTCGCCATCCATCAGAAAAAAGACTGGTTTTATAAATACGCCCGGTCTTTCAGGGACATGCGGGCCTATGAGTTGGCCGATGAAAAGTACATGGAACTTCTGAATTTTACCGCTTCCAAAAACAAGAGGGCTGTCCCGGAAAGACAGGCGGTTTTGGAATACGCCGATTTTGCCGCCAATTACCGCCGGGATTATGAACTGGCGGACAGGCTCCTTCGCCATCACATACTGGATTATAATATTTGGGACAAGGAAGCCCTCCTGGCCCTGGGGGATAACAATATGGCCTGGGGCGAGATTGAAAAAGCCCGGCTTGAGGATGCCAGGGAAGCTTACGCCAAGGTGCTGGAACGCTACGGCCAGAGCGATCCGCTGTTGGAGCGGATGCTGAGGTATTTCATCCGTACCGACAACCTCGCGGAAGCGCTGCCCCTTAAGGCCTATTTTATGGCCTCCGAAAGACGGAGGATAACGGCTTCCACCCTGGCCGAATTGGGGGGCTATCTCCTGGATAAACGTTTTGAGGAAGTCCGAGGGGTCCCCAACGAGTACATAGGCATGATCGAAGGGATCCGGGATGTGCTGCTCAGGGCGATACGCGGCGACCCCGTCCTGCCCGAGTCGTTTTATCATCTCTCCCGGTATTATTACAATTTTAATAATCCTAATGACGAAAGGCTCTCCCTGGAACGGGCAATCCAGCTCTTCGACGCGGTGAAAGAAGAAAGCCCCAGGCGGCTTTCTTACCGGATCAACGCCCTCCGCCGCCATGCTCGGATGCTCATAGAGAACAGGGAGACCCTCCCGGCCCAGGAAGATCTTGTCAGGGGAATCAACTTGTATAAAGACGGGGTATCGCGCCGCCTTCTCTCTCCTTCTCCCGACTTCGGCAAACTCTACGCGGATCTGGGGGATTTGGAATACTTCGTCAAAGACGGCGACATGGCGGCAGCCCTGGGTTACTACCGCGATTCCGAGATGAACGGCTGGGCGCCGCCGGAAATACAGTACCGTATGGGCGCCGCCCATTACCGGCTGCGCCAGTGGACGCCGGCCCTGGAACGCCTTAGCGCCGCTTATTCCGCCATGCCCAGAAACCGCCGCATCCTCTATGCCCTTGGGAACGCTTCTTATATGCGGGGCAGCTATTATGCCGCCCAGGGTTATTATGACCGGCTCCTGGATATACTCAACGCCCAGAGGGCCCTCTTCCCCCCGATCATGCCCACCGAGAACAGGGAGCAGCTTGACCTGGCCGAGCGCTTGATGACAGCCCAGAATAATATGGGGGTCACCCTGGAAGCCCTGGCCGAGCGTACCGGCAGCGCCGGCTTCCGTTCCCAGGCCCTGGGCCTCTATACCGAATCAGCCCGGGCCTGGGATGTTTGGACTCGGAACCCCATAACCATGACGCGCATGCTCCCCGCCCCGGGCATCAACGCCCCCGGAATCAACCCCGCATATCTCAATATACAGAACAGCCTCCATCCGGCCGGGGATTATGAACGCCAGTTTTTTCTCCTTATTGACAAGGATGTCCTGGAACCGTCCTTCTGGGAGGAACTCCACCCCCCCGACTACAGCCTTGCCCAGGGCGCTTCCAGGGGGCACTAGTACCTTATGCTTATCCCTTACGAGCTCTTACCCTGGCAAGTTGCGGCGGTGATTTTTAGCGGCTTTTGTATAGGCATGTCCAAAACATGGCTTAACGGTATCAGTTCCGTCATGATCCCCATTATGGCCCTGATCTTCGGCGGCAAGGAATCCACGGGTATCCTGCTTCCCCTGCTTTGCTTTGCCGACCTCCTGGCTGTCGTCTATTACAGGCGGAATGCGGAATGGAAATATATATTCAGGCTCCTCCCCTGGGCCCTGGCCGGCTTTGGTATTGCCCTGCTGGCGGACCGCCTTGTACCCGCCAAGGGCTTTAAAATCCTCATAGGGATCTGTATTTTCGCCAGCCTTGCGGCTATGTTCTGGAACGATCACCGGGGGAAGAATGCGGTTATTCCTTCTTCCTGGTGGTTTTCCGCCATCTTCGGCATTATGGGCGGCTTTTCTACCATGATTGGAAACGCGGCGGGGCCTATCATGGCGGTATTTCTCCTTTCCATGAGGCTGCCTAAGACTAATTTTGTGGGAACCGCGGCATGGTTTTTCCTCATCGTCAATTACCTTAAAATTCCGCTGCAAATTCTGGTTTGGCACAATATCAGCCTAAACAGTCTTCGTTTTGACCTTTTGGTAATACCCCCCGTACTACTGGGGGCTTTTCTGGGAATCCTGCTGCTAAAAAAAGTATCCGATGTTTTTTATCGAAAACTCGCCTTTTGCATGACCCTGATATCCGCGTCTCTGCTTTTTATTGTTAACTGAGCTGGTTCCAAAATTGATATGCCCCGGCGGCTGAATATTGCCCTGTTATGTTTGATCATTTCCTGTTATAATGGGGATAATGGATTTGGGTAAAATCAGGGAAAAGGTAAAATCGCCGGGGGAATTCCTGAAAAGTTTCCTGGATGAAAAGGCCGGGCCCCTGGCGGATAAATTTCTTTCCCGGCTCCCCGAAGAAAAACGGCGGCCCCTCCTTTTCTGCTTTGGAGGAATCCTCGTTCTTTTAATATGCCTCATAGTGATAACCCTGGTCATGAGCCTTGGAGGGCCTCGGGAAGGGGAGGGTCAGGAGGCTGTGGAATTGACCATCCCGGTTGAAGAGCTCTTTTTTCCGGGGGAACCTGATTTTGTCCCTTCCATACTGCTTGAGAGGGAGCCCCGCCGGTTCTGGACCGCCGATGACGCCGGGCCTTTCTGGAAAGACCCCGGAGAGCTCGGCCGGGATCAGTGGCTGAAGGAAATGGAGCTTGTCATAGATAAACTCATGGAGGGAGTTCCATGAACCGCCGCCGGAAAGGCATGACGCTGCTTATAAAAATCCTTTTGCCCTTATTTTGCGGGCTTTTTTTTTCCTGCGCCGCAACGCCTCCGGCGCCGGATGATTTTGAACTGCCCGGTGAAAGCGCCGGGATTGAGGACGAAAGCTCCGATGGCGATGATGCCATCGGCGGCGATGACACCGGCGG
>JAISRW010000236.1 GCA_031273405.1 Treponema sp. | reverse complement strand
TTGTCGAGGCCCGGGCCTCTTTTATTCAAGCCCCGGCCTTTTTCATGCAGGCCGGGGCTTTTTTTATTCAGACCCGGGCCTTTTTCGTTCAGGCCCGGGCTTTTCCCGTTCAGGCCCGGGCTTTTTTTATTCAGGCCCGGGCCTTTTCCGTTCAGGCCGGGGCCTTTACCGCTCAGGCCGGGGCGTTTATCCCGCGGGCCGGGGCCGTTGTTTCAGGGGCTTTGAGGGCTTTCCGCCTTGGCCCACCTTTTGAGGATGGCGGGGCTGCACTCAAAAAAATTGCCGATACGGTCGGTGGGGTGGATAAGGCAGTTGGTGCGGACGTATTCGGGGGCATACCGGGCGAGTATTTCGGCGGCGGCAAGGCCGAGGATGAAAACCCGGGGGCTTTTGCCGCCGGCAAGGGCGACTTCGGCTTTAAGGGCCTTGACGGCGGCTTTTGCCGCGCCGGGTTCTTTTTTGACCATGTCCAAAACCGTTTTGGAGTTCCCGGTGATACGGTTTTTGTCTTTGAAGATGTCGGTGATGTAGGAACCTTTCCAGGGGGCGGCGTTCAGAAGGGCCCGGAGGTTGCGGTCGGCCTTGTGGTCGGTGTGGAAGTTGAGCCAGTCTTTTTGGGAGATGTCCCGGGAAGCGTTGAGGCCGATAAAGATGACGCCGGGCCGGAGGCTGCCGATATGCTTTTCGATGCAGGCGGTGTCGGTGATGTCCTTTTTGTCCCACACCGCCCAGCTTGCCCATTTGCCGTAGCGTGTTCTGATTTCCTCAAAGTGTTTTTCGGTCATGGCCCGCCCGCCTGTGTTCAACGTATTCCGTAATGAAACTCCTTTCTGCGAAATGCGATCCCGGCCGACGGCCGGCAGTCAAAGACCGCCTCTAGTATATCGCCACCGGAAAAAAAAATGCAAGCGCCCGCGGCCGGAGCCCAGGGCCAGCGCATATAAACTCTCCCCTCTTCACCCTCCTCCCTCCCCTTCCCACGCTTCCCCGGATAGGCTATTTTTACAATATGACCATTCGGGAAACCCTCCTGGAAGGGAAGGCCCTGCTTTCATCCTCAGGCGTTGAAACCCCCTCTCTGGACGCAGGCCTGCTCTTAGCCGAAGTCCTGCATACCGATAGGGCGGGATTGATAGTGAGAGGCCCCGAAACACTAGTCGAAGAGGACCGGAACGCCTTCCTCGGCCTCATCCGCCGCCGGGGGGCCGGGGAATGCGCCGCCTATATCCTGGGCCGCAAAGAATTCATGGGCCTCGATTTTACCGTCACCCCCGATGTCCTGGTTCCCCGGGGGGATACCGAAACCCTGGTGGAAGCGGCGCTGCGTAAGGCCGGGAACAGCGAAAACCTGCGGGTTCTGGATCTCTGCACCGGATCGGGGGCCGTGGCGGTTTCCCTGAAACATGCGCGCCCCGGTTGGGAGATCTGGGGTTCCGACCTATCCGAAAAGGCCCTGAGGGTGGCCAAACTCAACGCCGGAAAAATCCTCGGCTCCTCCGAAGCGGTTCGCTTTATAGCTTCCGATCTTTTCGATGCCTTCGATTGTTCCCCGGCGGCCCCCCGGTTCTCCCTGATTGTAACGAACCCGCCCTATGTAAAGCGGCGCGGCATCGCGGCCCTCGCCCGGGAAATCAGGATGGAGCCCCGCATAGCCCTGGACGGCGGCGAGGACGGCCTGGAACTGATACGCCGCATCATTCCCCAGGCGGCGCGGCGGCTTTCAAAGGGCGGCGGGCTTCTTATCGAAGCCGACCCTAGACAAATGAAGGCTATTGCCCTGATACTAAAGGAACATACATTCGAACAGACGGAGATCTATACGGATTTAGCCGGGCGGGAGCGGGTGATAAGCGCTTTACTCAGGCGGCGGCAGGAATGACAAAGGAAAATGGACGCGGCGATTCAAGATTTTGAGAGCAAACTAAAGCCCTTCTGCCCCAGGGATCAGGAACGGATACGATCCGCCCTCGCCGGGGACGGCAGCCCCAGGGCGGTGGAAACTGCCGCGATTCTGGCCGATTTGAACCTCGACGCCGATACCCTGGTCGCCGCCCTGGTATTAAACGCCCACGAGAATTCCAAAATCACCCTTGCCGATATTGAAAGCCGCTTCGGCCGGGAGCCGGCCCTTCTGGCGGAAGGGGCCGCACGGATAGCCAAAGTTCCGGCAAAAAACAAAACCCTTCAGGAGGCGGAGAACATACGGAACATGCTCTTCGCCATGGTGCGGGATATCCGGGTCATCTTTATCCGGCTGGCGGACAAACTCTATACCCTCAGGGCCGGGGAAGGCGCTGTTGCGGAGCAGCGGAAGCAAGCTGCCCAGGAAAGCCTGGATATTTACGCGCCGCTTGCCGGGAGGCTGGGCATTTCCTGGATCAAGGACGAACTCGAAGACCTGGCCCTCAAGCAGATCAACGGCGAAGCCTACCGGCAGATAAAGCAAATCGTCTCGGAAAAACGCGGCGAGCGCCGGGACTTCCTGGACCGTATCCAGGGGGACATAGAAAGAGAAGCGGCGGCGGCGGGCTTCAAGGTTGAAGTTTACAGCAGGGCGAAACATTTCTATTCGATATATCAGAAGATGCGCAAACGGAATAAAGCCTCGGCGGATCTTTACGATCTTTTCGGCACCCGGATCATCTGCGAAAGCATAGAAAACTGTTATACCCTCCTCGGGCTGGTTCACCGGCTGTGGAAACCCCTGGACGGCCGGTTTAAAGATTATATCGCCATGCCCAAATCCAACGGCTATCAGAGCCTCCACACCACCGTCATAGTGCCGGGCCGCTCCGGCGGTTCCGAATCCGGCGGCGATACCCGGCTGGTGGAAATCCAGATCCGCACCGGGGAGATGCACCACATCGCCGAAAACGGCATTGCCAGCCACTGGCTTTACAAGCGGGGCAGCGCCCGGGAACTGCCCCGGCCCGTGGATATTTCCATCATAAACCGCCTCAGGGACTGGAAAGAAACCGAATCGGACGGCCCGGGAAGAGCAGATTCAAAAGCCTTTCTGGAAGAAATAAAGCGGGAAATACTCAAGGACTCGATCTACGTCTTTACGCCCCAGGGAAAGGTTATCGAGCTTCCCTCGGGCGCTACCCCCATCGACTTCGCCTATCATATCCATTCGGCCATAGGCGAACACTGCGCCGGGGCAAAGGCCGACGGCGCCATCGTCCCCCTGAGCTCGGAGCTGAAAAACACCCAGGTCGTGGAGATTCTCACGTCCACCCAGGCCCATCCCCACATCAACTGGCTACGGATAGTCAAGACCGCCAAGGCCCGGAACAAGATCCGCGCCTGGCTGCAGCAGAACGACGAAGCCATCATCATCGAAAAGAACATCGTGGCCAAAAAGAAAAGCCCCCCCCAGGCCCCCCTCCCCTCTCCGCCGCCGGCCGAAAAAAACAGGGAAACCCCGGCTGTCCAGGAGCTCGTTCCCGCCCCGGGAACCGAGACCGATATTTTCCGTGTCCGGGTGGAAGACGAAAAAAACCTGATGATCCGTTTCGCCCGCTGCTGCAGGCCCATCACCGGCGATCCCATCATCGGCTATATTTCCCGGGGCCGGGGCATCATCATCCACCGGAGGAATTGCGGCAACCTTGCGAATATTCCCGACTTTCAGGAACGGAAGATAGATACGGAATGGGAAAACGCGGGTACGGTCCTGGTCAAGCGCTTCAGGATTGAAGCCCGCAGCCCCGCTTCTGCCGGAACCGGGAGCCGGCCTTCTTCCCCGGATCTCTTTTCCGGGATTGAAGGGGCGGTGCGGAAAAACCAGGGCCACCTTATCGAGGGCCGCCTGGAAGAAACATCCCCGTCAAGGCTGACGGGATTTTTCACCTTGCAGCTTGAATCCCCCGGAGATCTCAAAAAAGTGTTAAAAAATATCCGGGGGATACCGGGGATCTTAACCATCCGGGAACTGGTTTAAACGCCCTTAGGCAGAGGCTTCCCCAAAACGAAACTTTTGAGCAAGCCCCGGCAGGCGGGGAAGAACTTTTCGGGCCTTTCGGCAGAGGAAAATTTGATGACCAAGGCGCGGCGTTTTTGGCTTTTTTTCCCATTCATTTTGATCCCTCTCTTTGTCTTTTCCTGCCGGACCGCCGCGCCGGGCAGCGCCGCTTATACCGCGCCGGCAAAAGCAAAGCCCCCTTCCGCGCCCGAATCCCCCCTCGTTCCCACTGCCGATCAGGCGGAACCCGCGGAACAGACGGGGCCGGCGGAACAAGCGGGGCTGGCGGAGCAGGAAGCCTATGACCTCACTATGGTGGCCGCGGGAGACAATCTCTTTCATGATCCAATACTCTGGTATTTTTACCGGGAAGGCCGGTACAACTTCGACCCCCTGTATGAATCCGTAAAACCCTACATTGAAAAGGCGGATATAGCCTTTGTTAATCAGGAAACCGTCCTGGGAACATCGGATTATTCAGGCTATCCCCTTTTCAACACCCCCCGGGAAGCGGGAAGCGCCCTGGCCGCCGCAGGCTTTGATGTGGTAAACCATGCCACCAATCACATCATGGACAGGGGGGAAGAGGGAATCCGCTCAACCATCAATTACTGGGAAGGAGTTTCCGGAGTCCGCTATCTCGGCATCCACCCCTCGGAAGAAACCCGCAAAAAAAGTTTCTGCGTCATAGAAAAAAACAATATCCGGGTGGGCTTTCTTGCCTTCACCTACGGCACAAACGACATACCCCTCCCCGGCGGGAAGTCCTACCTCGTCTCCCTGGCGGACACAGACAAAATGGCGGAAGAAATCGACAAACTGAGGGAGAGCTGCGATTTTCTGGTTGTTTCCATGCACTGGGGTAACGAATACGAGCAAAAGCCGTCGGCGGCCCAGGAAAAATTGGCCGCCTTTCTGGCGGGACGCAAAGTGGACCTTGTCATCGGGCATCATCCCCATGTACTCCAGCCCATGACAAAAATCAGGCGCCCCGACGGCGGCGACATGGTGGTATATTATTCCCTCGGCAATTTTGCGTCCGCCCATGCAATGCCCGACAAGCCTGTCCTCATGGGAGGCCTCATGTATATCAAATTGAAAAAGATCGGCCAAAGCATACAAATTGAAAGCCATGCCCTTATTCCCCTCATTAACCATTACGAAAAAAATTTCACAGGGTTTAAAATATACCCCCTTGGAGAATACACCGAAGAACTGGCGGAAAAACACTGGAAGCGCGCGGGAGACAGCGGCATGAAGCGTGAATATTTCCTAAAGGCTGCGGAGGATCTCTTTGGCAAAAACCTGATGCTCCGCAATCCCTTTGCCCGGCCTGTCATGGACAGCCCTATTGAATATTAAAGCGATAGGTTCTATACATTCTTAATGGCGGATCAATGTTGTTCATAACTCGCGCTCGCTTGAAGCCCGTATCGAAAACCGGATCGAAACCTATATCGATCGGCAAAAACAAGGCTCTGTTTTTCTGCTCCTTTGTTTACTGCCTGGCTACGAATATCCTCTCATTTTCTCTTATCTATCTTTTGACAGACCGCTTTTCTTTTACTTCAGGCCAGGTAGGTTCGTCCATAGCCCTTGGATCGGGCTGTTACTTTATGGGATGCTTCCTTTATCAGCAGTTCGGGAGCCGGGGCAGACCGCGCCGCATTATCCCGGCCGCGGTGACCGGCTGCCTTGTATCCGCCCTGGTTTTGAATTTTACAAAAAACGGGGCCCTGGCCGTATTGTCCTGGAGCACCCTCCAGATGAGCAACGGCTTTTACTGGCCCCCTCTCCAGGCATGGTTTACCCAGGGCCTCAACGACCAGGAACTTAACAAAGACATTAGCTGGTTTAACCGCTGCTGGATGAGCGGCGCCCTGCTCGGCCCTTTCCTGGGGGGCTTTCTCTACCATTATAATCCCGGCTGGATATTCATTGCCGCTTTTATCTGCCTAGGCATAGTGCTTTGTGCCCTGATTTCCCTAAGCGTGTATACCGGAAGCAGCGGCGCGGAATCCGCGGGGCTTTCCTCCCCGGCTAATACGGAGGCGTCAGGGAATCCAAAAACTCCCCCGCTCTTAAGAAAAACCATCGTCCTTTTTAAAATCCGAGGCTGGGTTGGGGCTTTTTGCGTCAATTTCTTTTACGGGATTCTGTCCAGTGTCATTCCCCTTCATTTGCGAAACAACCTGGGCTTTTCAGAAAAAACCGCCTCGCTGCTGCTGCTTTTCCGGGGCGCCGCCGCGATCATTGCCTTTACATGGTTCGCCCGGTACACCTTCTGGCATTTTAACCGGCGCTGGTTTTTCATCCTTCAGGGGATCCTGATCCTCTGCGCCCTGTTTTTTATCATCCCGGGAACATACCTTTTAATATATCTTGTAATAGCTTTTGTATACGGTCTCTTCTATGCGGGCTGCTACAATAACAGCATTTTTCATTCCGGGGCGGACAAAAGAAACACCGGAAAGAACATGGCCCTCCACGAGATGTTTTTATCCATCGGCAGCGCCACGGGAGCCCTCGGGGGCGGTTTTATCTTCCAGTATTTTGGCATCACCGTCGCCCTCCTTTTTCTTGCCCTCGTTCAGGCGCTGGGCTTGCTGGCCCTGGTGTTCATTGACCGTCAGGCCTGACTCAAAGCCGCCGCGCTCTTTTTGCCGTGTTTAATGGCAGCCTTGCAGATTTTGCAAATTTTTACTTTCTGCTCGCCCGCTTCCTGTTCATAGAGAATTTTTACGTTCTTCCGCTTACAAACAGGACATTCACCCCGTCCGCGGGCGGCTAACTCCCGAATTCCCTTGCCTCTGTGTGCTTTAGACATTCCCCTTCTCCCTTACATTACGCCTTACCGGCCTTTTTTGCGCCCTCTTTTTCGTTCTTCTTCTTGCTTTTCTTCTCGGAAGCTTCGGTATCCAGCTTAAAATCTACCAGCTCAAGAATGACGATTTCGGCGGCGTCCCCGGGCCTCTCTCCAAGCTTGAGAACCCGGGTATAACCTCCCTGCCTATCTTTCATGCGCTTGGCTATATTGTTAAAAAGTTTCGCTACAATGCCTTCGTCAAAAAGCCGGCTGGAAACAATGCGCCTGTTATGGACGCTGTCTTCCTTGGCCCTGGTTATAAGCTTTTCGGCGGACCGCCGGATTTCCAGAGCCTTGGCTTTGGTGGTTCTGATCCGTTCGTACCGGAAAAGAGAAGTAACCATATTGCGATGCAAAGCTTTCCGATGAGCCGACATGCGCTCCAGGGGATTAAAGCCTCTTCTATGCTTCATCTTCCGCTTCCTTTTGGGGCGTAACCCTGACCGCGTTCTTCAACACATTCATATCGGTTATCCCCAGGTTTAAATTCCACTCCTTGAGTTTTTCTTTGATCTCCTGGAGGGACTTTTTCCCAAAATTACGGGTTTTGGCGATATCATCCTCGGTTTTCCGGGTCAATTCGCCTATGGTTTTGATGTTGGCGTTCTTAAGGCAGTTGGAAGACCGCACGGAAAGCTCCAGTTCCTCCACCGGCGTATTAAGAATCTGACGTATCCTCTCGTCATCTTCGTCGAAATCATCTTCGAGCCCTATATTGTTCTCATCAAAATTGATAAATACCGAAAAATGATCCTTTGCTGTTTTTGCCGCTTCCGCCAGGGCTTCGTCCGGCTTGATGGTCCCATCGGTCCATATTTCCAGCACCAGTTTGTCATAATCGCTACGCTGCCCCACCCGGGTAGGCTCAATCGCGAATTTCACCCTTTTGACCGGCGAAAAAATCGCGTCCACAGGAATAGTGCCAATCACCTCGACATAGCGTTCATTCATCTCCGAGGGAACATAACCGCGGCCCAAATCAATCTGAATTTCAAATTCCAGCCTAGCGTTATCCATCAGCGTCATGATATGCTGCCCGGTACTCAGGATTTCCACCTGGCCGGGCCTGGCAAAATCGTTGCTCTTGATTTCAGCCTTCCCCGACCATTCATAGAGCAGGATATCTTGTTCCGCATCTTCGGGCAGCCGGAGCCGGATCTGTTTGAGGTTGTTAATCACCTCCAGGGTATCCTCCACGATATTCGGGATTGTTTCAAATTCACTGGACACATGATGGGCAACCCCTTCTTCGTCATAGGAGGTAATTTTCAGTGCCGTTATGGCATACCCCTGAATCGAGGAAAGGAGAACCCGTCGCAAAGTATTCCCCACTGTCGTACCAAACCCCGGTTCGAAGGGAGCGGCGGTAAATTTGCCGTAATTCTGCTTAAGTTCACCGTGCTCAAAAGTAATGCCTTTCGGACGCTTGAATCCTTTAAGGAGGTTCTTACGGGCCATTTAGACTCCTTGATCTTTCCTTTGGAAAGATTATTTAGAATATAATTCTACTATCATTTGTTCCTTGATATCCGCGAGATCAGTTATATCACTGCGCCGCGGTATTGCAAGGAACTTCCCTGTCATAGTGTCGGGGTCCAGCCGGAGCCACGGCATTACGCCGGATTTGCCGAATTCTTTCAACGCATCCTTGATAACTACCAGGTTTTTGCTGGACTCGCCAACTTCGACATTATCCTCCGGCCTCACCAGGTAGGAGGGTATATTCACTCTTTTTCCGTTTATCTTGACATGCCCATGGAGGACAATCTGCCGGGCCTGGCTCCGGCTTGAGGCGAAACGCAGCCGGTAAACTACATTATCAAGCCGCCTCTCCAGCAAAACAAACAAATTTTCACCCGTGATACCGGGCATACGCAGAGCCCTTTCAAAAAAGAGGCTGAACTGCTTTTCCTGCATGCCGTAAATTCTCTTCAGCTTCTGCTTTTCCCGAAGCTGGACTCCGTAGTCGGAGCGCTTCCCCGCCCGGAGTTTGGGATCCTTGCCGGGAGCGGCCCGCTTCTTGTTAATAGGGCATTTATCGCTCTTGCAACGATTCCCTTTGAGCATAAGCTTCTTCTGCTCCGCCCGGCAGAGCCGGCAGACAGGACCGGTATATCTTGCCATACTTCTTTCTTCTCCTTGCTGCGCCGTAATACAGCCGTCTATATGCGGCGGGTTTTCCGCGGCCGGCAGCCGTTATGCGGAATCGGGGTGACGTCATTTATCGACCTTACCTTAATACCCATGACGCCGAGCTGCCGAATCGCCGATTCGCGGCCAATCCCGGGGCCTTTGACATACACGTGCACTTCCCTAAGCCCGACCTGCATGGCCTTCTGAGCCGCCGTTTCGGTAACGGTCTGAGCCGCGAAAGGGGTCGACTTTTTGGCGCCCCGGAAATTCATCCCCCCGGAACTTGCCCAGGAGATGGTGTTTCCCATAATGTCGGTAATAGTCACAATGGTATTATTGAAGGTCGCCTGAATATACACGTTCCCTTCGTATACGGACTTTTTCTCTTTCTTCTTTTTAGTTGTACCAGCCACATTTCCTCCATCATTCTATATGCGAAGGGTCCCGCCCTTCCTCGAAAAACAGCAAAGGTTTTTCTATTTCTTCTTACCGGCAACGGTCTTTTTCTTGCCTTTCCGGGTCCGGGCGTTAGTCCTGGTACGCTGGCCTCGCAGAGGCAGCCCCCTGCGATGCCGGAGCCCCCGGTAACAACCGATGTCCATAAGCCGCTTTATGTTCAAAGCAATCTCGGTACGCAGCCGGCCTTCAACCTTATAATCGCTTTCCAGAATATTCCTAAGCTCGTTAAGCTCCTCCTGGGAAAGGTCGTTAATAAGCCGCATGGGATCAATCTTTGCCTTAACGCAGATTTCATCGGCGCCGGATCTTCCCACGCCATAGATATAGGTCAAAGCAATGTTCACATGTTTATTCGGGAGGTCAACCCCCACAAGACGCGCCATGTTAACTCCTACCACAAGCGGCCATCCGGCCACTCATTAAATCGAACATGAAACGAAGTTTCATGATTTCCCCTAACCCTGTTTCTGTTTATGCTTTGGATTCTGACAAACGATACGGATAATCCCGTTCCGTTTTATCACCTTGCATTTTGCGCAAATCGGCTTGACACTAGTACGGACCTTCATCCTCATTCTCCCTTAATACCCCAAAAAAGGGGGTAAATATGCGCGGCGATTTCAAAACGTCAAATTTTGAAATCCCAACCATCTCAACCTTAAAGTCAACAACTCCGCCGTAAGCAGCGGAGCATATTGTTTCATAAGGTGGTTGCACTCAGGGGTTCAATACTTTTTAACCGCCCCAAGGCCCTCCCGCACGAGCGGATTCCTGGGTATTAAACCCCTTCGCACGAATAAAGGGAAAAATTAGCTCTTTAGCTGATTTTCCCAAAAACTGAACCGGTCCAAAATCGGTTATTGCGGACCTACGGTCCGATGTCACCGGCTCTTGCGGTTTCTCAGCCTAAAGCCGCGAACCAAAGGTTCCATGAAACCGCGTTTCTCAAGGCTAGCAGTTTGTTGCGCTTCGCGCATAAAACCTTCAAAAATCGCCTTGCAGGCGATTGCGAACCTACGGTTCGATTTACCTTGCAAACTGCGTAAGGAGCCCATTTATCGTGGTGTTTATGGCTTTTTCCTTGAAAAAAGCCATAAACACCTACAAGCGCAACAGGCTTCTAGGATTCCAAAATCCGACATTCCAGAACTACCTCATGTATTAAAACAAATTTGGGCACAAAAAGCAAGGCTCCTTTGGCCCACCGGGGAAAACCCGCGATTTCCCCGCGGTTTACGTTACAGGTTCCGGCCCCGAATCCTGCCCTTCCTGGTCAACCCCTCGTGGTGGTGCATTTTGAGGAGGCCTTCCACCTGGCTCATGGTATCCAGATCGACCCCTACTAAGATGAGAAGCGAGGTGCCGCCCATGAGGTACGAGATCGAAGAAGGGAAATTAAAAAGATACTGAATCAAAGTAGGCAAAACCGCGATAAGCGCCAGGTATATAGAACCGGGAAGCACAATACGGTTGAGTATTTTGGTCAGGTATTCCTCTATCCTTTCGGAACGGATCCCCGGAATGGACCCGCCGTTTTCCCGAATATTCTTGGCAATTTCTATGGGATTAAGGCTCACCTGGGTATAGAAATAAGCGAAGAAAATGATAAGAAGGACATATAAAACATTATAAAGCGTACCCCTAGGAGTCAGAACCGCGGAAACCGCCGCCAGCCAGGGCATATTGGAGCCGATGGTCGAGGCTATCTGCAAGGGGAAAGTGAGAATGGAAGAGGCAAAAATAACCGGAATGACCCCAGAAGGATTGATCTTAAAGGGGATATAGGTATTCTGGGCCCCGTACATACGGCGGCCCACCACGCGTTTGGCATAGTTAACCTGAATTTTCCGCTGCCCCTGCTGTTCAAAGACTACCAAGGCAACTATAGCCACAAACATTACAACAACTACCGCCACAAACACCGGGTTGAGATCCCCATCCCTCACCCTGTCAAAAAGCTCTTTTAACGCCTGAGGCAGGCGGGCCACAATACCCGCGAAAATAAGGAGGGAAATCCCGTTTCCTATTCCCCGCCGGGTTATCTGTTCGCCTATCCACATGAGAAACATGGTCCCTGTGGTGACCGTCACCATGGCTATCAGGGTGAACTGGAGGAGGGGCATGCTGAGGAGGTTATCCACCTGCCGGGATATGCTTTGGGCATACTGGGTAACCGCGAAAGACTGAATAAGACAAACTCCTACGGTCCCCAGGCGCTGCCATCCCTGAATTTTCTTCCTTCCCCCCTCTTCCTGGGAGATTTTCTTTAGCTTGGGAAAGACAATGATGAGAAGCTGCATGATGATAGACATGGAGATATAGGGCATGATCCCCAGCATAAACACCGAGAAGTTTGAGAAAGCGCCGCCGGCAAAGAAATCAAGATAATCTACTATCGCGTTCCCCGAATTTGCCTGGGTATTGAAATAAGCGGTTAATTCTCGAAAGTTTATTCCCGGTATGGGAATAAACGCGCCTATACGGAAAACCACCAGCATCAGGGAGGTAAAAACGATCCGCTCCCGAAGCTCCTTTACCCTGAATATACCGACCAGCGGATTAGCCATGGGTCGTTTCCTCTTTTCCAGGGCTGCCGGCAGAATCGGAGGCGCCGTCTTTCTGAGCCGGCACTTCGCCGCCTGCTTTCAGGATCTTTTCTCTGGCCGGGGCGGAAATAGCCGCAATCATAAAAATGAGTTTCTTGGTCAACTCTCCGTCTCCCAGGATCTTAACCGGCACGGAACTCTTTATCAGCCCGCATTTCATCAGGGAATCCCTGTCCACAGTCTCCCCGTCCTTATAGCGCTTGTCAATTTCCCCAAGGTTCAGCACCTGGAAGATTTTCTTAAAAGGATAGTTGGAAAACCCCCGGTGAGCCAAGCGCCGGTACAGAGGCATCTGCCCGCCTTCAAAGCCGACATAGGTTTTCCCGCCAGAACGGGACTTCTGGCCTTTGTTCCCCTTCCCCGCGGTGGTTCCCCGGCCGGAACCCTGTCCCCGGCCGATAATGCGCTTCTTTTTATTAGCCCCCGCAGGGGCGTGTAAATCAAAATCGTGCATCTAAACTCCTTCCCAAACGCCCTAGGGGTTTGAAATTTCCTCCACCGCCACCAGATGGGAGACCACCCTTATCATCCCCAGAATCATCGGATTCGCTTCCTGTTCTCTAGAGGACCCGATCTTCCGTAAGCCCAAAGCCCGTATCGTGGCCCGCTGTTTGGGCAGGGTGCCGATAGTGCTCCGGACAAGCCGTATCCTGATTTTCTGCGCCATGTTACCCCCAGAGTTCCTTAAGCGATTTGCCCCGGTTTTTCGCTATCGTCTTGGCATCCATCATCTTGCTGATGCAGTTAAACGTAGCCTTAACCACGTTATACTGGCTTGACGCGCCTATGGATTTGGAAAGGACATCGGTCACGCCGCCGGCTTCCATGATGGCCCGCACCGGCCCGCCGGCTATGATCCCCGTACCGGAGCAGGCCGGCTTCAGGAGCACCCGGGAAGCCTTAAAGATCCCTTCGGTTTCGTGGGGAATGGTACCGTTTTTAACCGGCAGCGCCACCATGTTCCGCTTGGCTTTTTCGATGCTTTTGCGGATGGCTTCGGAAACATCGTTGGCCTTGCCGAAACCGTAACCTACGTTGCCTTTCCGGTCCCCGATAACCGTCAGCGCGGAGAAAGAAAAACGGCGGCCGCCTTTGACGACCTTGGCGGTCCGGTTAAGCTTAACCAGTTTTTCTACGAATTCCTTTTCCGCCGGGTCCCGGTCCCGGTTTCTGTCCCGATCCCGGCCCCTGCGGCCTTCGCCCCTCGGCTGTCCGTTCCTGCCTTCAACGGCCGCAGGCTGTTCGCTATTTTCTTTAACAAAGGCTTTGCCGTCTTTTTCCTGTACGTTTTCCATCCCGCCCCCTAAAACTGGATCCCGGCTTTCCGGGCTCCGTCGGCCATTGCTTTTACCAGGCCGTGGTACAAGTATCCGTTTCTGTCAAAAACAACTGTTTTGATATTTTTCTCAAGCAGCCGCTTTCCCATAATCTCGCCCAACTGTGCGGCGCCTTCCGTATTCGCCTTAATGTTCCGCAGATCCTCCTCCAGGGTTGATGCCGACGCCAGGGTATACCCTTTGGTATCATCGATAATCTGGATATAAAGGGAACGATTGCTCCTGAACACCGTCATCCTCGGCCGCTCGGCCGTACCGGAAAGGTTCTTCCGGATATGGATCTTTCTTTTGAGCCGTTTTCTGTCTTTATCGACCATTTTTCGCAGCATAATTTACACCCTACTTAACGCCGGATTTACCGACTTTCCTTCTGATCTTTTCGTTATCATACCGGATTCCCTTACCTTTATAAGGCTCAGGCGGCCGGAGTTTGCGGATCTGGGAAGCCAATTCTCCGACCCGCTGCTTATCGATGCCGGCAACGGTTACTTTGCCGCCGGTATCGGTGGTTACGGTTAAACCTTCCGGAATGCCTATATAGATATCGCTGGAAAAACCCAGACTCATCACCAGGAGATTCCCCTGAATCTCCGCCCTATAGCCAACCCCGTTAATAATCAAGGATTTGCTGAATCCCGAGGACACGCCGGTAACCATATTGTTGAGGAGGTTGCGGTAAAGCCCGTGATAGGCTTTGGTCTGCTTTTCCTCATTGGCCCGGCCGACAACTATCTCGTCCGCTTTCTCTTCAAAGCTGATGACGGGATGATATTTCTGCGACAATTTCCCCTTGGGGCCTTCCACGGTCATCACCTCGTTGGCAAAACTGACCTTGACTCCCCCGGGAATCTTCACCGGTATTTTTCCGATCCGTGACATTCCTGCAACCTCTTACCAAACGGTACAGATTATTTCGCCGCCGACTTTTTTTTCGGCGGCCTTCTTTCCGGTGGTAACCCCCTGGGATGTGGAGACAATGAGGGTCCCGTAACCGTTATAAACCATGGGCATATCTTTATAGCCCGTATAAACCCGGCGGCCGGGTTTGGAAATTTTTTCAATACCGTGAATGATGGATCCGGTATTTTCATCGTATTTAAGGAAGATCCGGATGACATTGGCGCCATCCTGATTTGCCTTTTTGAAATTTTTGATATACCCTTCTATCTTTAAAATCTTGACAATCTCAAGCTTAAGTTTGGAGGTGGGGATATCAACCTTTTCATGCTTTGCCATTCCGGCATTCCGGATCTTAGTCAGCATATCCGCAACGGGATCAGAAACGCTCATCCTATTCTCCTACCAACTTGATTTTGTAACGCCGGGAATAAGTCCCTCGCTCGCCAGCTTCCGGAAGCAAAGACGGCACATCTCAAACTTCCTCAAATAACCCCGTGCCCGTCCGCAGATCCGGCAACGATTAACCTTCCTTGTTTTATATTTAGGCGTTCTCAACGCTTTAATAATCATTGCTTTTCTTGCCATTAAGTATCCCCCTATTTTCTGAAAGGCATGCCGAATTTGGCGAGGAAGGCCTTAGCCTCCGCGTCGGTCCGCGCCGTCGTTACGATGGCGATATTAAGTCCGGCTACGCGCTCAATTTTATCAAAGTCGATTTCCGGAAAGATGATCTGTTCGGTTATCCCCATGGAATAATTCCCGTGACCGTCAAAGGCGTTCTGATTAACGCCCCTGAAATCCTTAACCCGGGGAAGCGCCACATTTATCAGGCGATCCAGAAATTCGTACATCATAGCGCCCCTAAGGGTTACCCTGGCGCCGATTTCCTGGCCTTCGCGGATCTTAAAGTTGGCTATGCTCTTGCGGGCCTTGGTCTTTACCGCTTTCTGCCCGGTGATGAGGGTGAGATCATCAACGGCGGCATCCAGGAGCTTTTTGTTTTGAAGGGCCTCGCCGACTCCCATGCTGACGACTATCTTCTCCAGCCGGGGAGTCTGCATAGACGAGGTATAGCCAAATTCTTTAAACAGCTCCGGGGCTATCTGATCCCGGTATGTTTTTTTAAGCCGGGGCTCATAACCTTTCATTATAACGCCTCCCCGCATTTCTTGCAGATTCGGGTTTTATTTTCCCCCTCGATCTTGTAGCCAATCCGGGTGGGGCCGCATTTTTTACAGACTATGGCCACATTGGAAATATGAAGGGCCGCCTCGATCTCCACAATGCCGCCCCGGTCCTGCTGGTTCCGGCGTTTTTTCGCCTTTTTGACGATATTAACCCCTTCAACCACCACCCGGTCCTTATCCCGGAGGATCTTGAGAATCCGCCCCCGTTTCTTTTTATCTTTACCGGCGATGACTTCGACGATATCTTCCTTCTTCAGTTTGAATTTATGCTGGGCTAGTTCCGCCATAATTTGCTCCTACAAAACCTCTGGGGCCAGGGAGACGATCTTCATAAAATCGCCCTTTTCACGCAGTTCCCTGGCTACAGGCCCGAAGATACGCTTCCCCTTGGGGTTAAGCGCCGCATCGATGATAACGCAGGCGTTGTCATCAAAACGTATATAAGTACCGTCGGGGCGCCGGTATTCTTTATGGGTCCGCACCACCACGGCTTTTTCTACCGAACCTTTCTTGATGGTAGAAGCGGGCAGCGCGTCTTTAACCGCCACCACAATGATATCGCCGATACCGGCGTATTTCCGTTTGGAGCCGCCCAGCACCTTGATACACTGCACTATTTTAGCGCCTGAATTATCCGCCACATTCAGGAAAGTTTCCACTTGAATCATTTTGCCCGAATCTCCCTTATCTGGCGCGTTCCAGAATTTCAACCAGTTTCCAGCATTTTTCCTTGCTCATGGGCCGGCATTCCACCACCCTTACCCGATCTCCGGCTTTCGCCTCGTTCTTTTCGTCATGGGCCTTCACCTTCTTGATCCGGACCACGTATTTCTTATAAAGAGGATGAAGAGTCGTGGTCTGCACCGAAACCACGATGGTCTTATCCATTTTGTCGCTCTTTACAACGCCGACAAATTCTTTTTTGCCGCTTTTGCCCCGGCCTGTCGTATTGGCCGCGTTTTCTTCTGCCACAGTTTACTCCTTCGCCGCCTGGGGTTCTTTGGCGGCCTCTTTAGCCGCCGCCAGTTCATGGATGCGGATCAAGGTATTAAGCCGGGCAATTTGCCGGCGGAGAGTCCGCTTCTGCAGGGGGTTCTCCACATGGCCTATTACCATCTGGAACCGGAAATCCAGGTACTTCCGGCCGAGTTCTTCACGCTTGGCTTTGAGTTCCGGAAACGAAAGGTTCTTAAACGAATTTTTCATGCCCGGCCTTCCTATGCGCCCAGTTCCATATCTGAACGGCAAACAAACTTGGTCTTGATGGGCAGTTTAGCCCCAGCCAAATTCATCGCTTCCTCGGCCAGGGACTTTTCAACCCCCCCGAGCTCAAACATAACCGTGCCGGGCTTTACCACCGCTACCCAGTATTCCAGGGCGCCCTTCCCCTTGCCCATGCGGGTTTCCGCGGGCTTTTTGGAATAGGGTTTGTCCGGGAATATCCGAATCCATACCTTGCCGCCCCGCTTGATATGACGGTTCAGGGCGACACGGGCGGCTTCAATCTGCCTGTTGGTGATCCACATCCGATCCAGCGATACCAGGGCGTAATCGCCGAAAACAATGCTGTTCCCCCGGGTAGCGTTCCCGGGCATATTGCCCCGCTGCACCTTTCGGAATTTTACACGTTTGGGACTTAACATAGCCTAACTCCTCGCGGGGAACCTGTCCCGCCGTTTGCGAACAAGGGCTCCCGCGTCTTCTTTCTGCTCTTTGCCGTATTTCATGCCGTTGTACACCCAGACCTTGACGCCTATGGCGCCGAAGGTGGTATGGGCCTCGGCAAAACCGTAATCAATATCCGCCCTGAGGGTATGCAGGGGAATCCGCCCCTCCTTGGCCTCTTCGGTACGGGACATTTCGGCGCCCCCGAGACGCCCGGAAAGACGGATCTTAACACCCTGGGCATTGCCTTTTTTGATTGCGTTGGCAATCGCCTGCTTCATGGTCCGTCTGAAAGAAGACCGGGCCAAAAGCTGGCGGGAGATATTCTGGGCAATGATCTGGGCGTTACTATCAACGTTTCTGATCTCTTTTATTTTGATCTGGACCTTTCTCGTAACATGTTTTTGAAGGGCACCGCCGATTTTTTCGATATTGGCGCCTTTTACGCCGATGATAACGCCGGGCCTAGCGGTATGGATAGTGATGGTGATTCTCTGGGGATGCCGGATAATTTCCAGCTCCGCAATATCGGCGCCTTTGGTCTCGGGCATACCCATGATGAGCTTCCTGAGCTTTAGATCCTCATGAAGGGTATTCGCGTATTCTTTTGGATCCACATACCAACGAGACGCCCAAGTCTTGTTGATTCCTATCCGCAGCCCAATCGGGTTTACTTTTTGTCCCACCTTAGCCCCCCGCTTTCTTCGAAGTTCCGGCTCCCAGGGAACCGGAACTTCGCACTTCGTCAACTACCACGATAATGTGGCACATTCTTTTAAGAAGCATATCGGCCCGACCCCGGGCCCTGAACCAAACCCTCCGCATACGGGGGCCTTCGTCTATCCTCACTTCCTTAACATAAAGCATGTCTTCTTCAAGCTGCTTATTCTGATTCAGCGCGTTGGAAGCGGCGGAGACGATCGTTTTCCGTATAAGCCGGGCGCCTTTGTGGGGCATATTCTCCAGGAGGGATACCGCCTCGGTATAGGGTTTGCGCCGGATCAGATCCGCCACAGGCCGAATCTTAAAAGGAGAAACCATGAGATATTTGGTTATCGCCTTATAACCGCTCTTCGCCGTTTTTTCTGCCATTTTTCCGCCCGTTTATTTCGATGCCTTTTTGTCCGAACCCGCATGGCCCCGGAAAATCCGGGTAGGAGCGAATTCGCCCAATTTATGGCCGACAAGATTTTCCGTGACATACACGGGAATCCAGGTTTTACCGTTATAGACCGAGATAGTCCCGCCAACCATTTCGGGAATGATAGTGGAACACCGAGAATAGGTTTTTATCATTTTTCTGTCCCCGGCCTTGCTCATCTCCAGCACTTTTTTGTAAAGACTCTTTTCAATAAAGGGCCCTTTTTTGATTGACCTTGACACCCTATGCTCCTATTTCTTGTTCCGGCTTACGATAAACCGGGACGAAGGCTTATGCTTGCTCCGGGTTTTGAATCCCTTAGTGGGCTGCCCCCAGGGAGTGACCGGATGAATTCCTTTGCTCTTTCCTTCGCCGCCCCCGTGGGGGTGGTCAACGGGATTCATGGCCATGCCGCGAACCGTCGGACGGACTCCCATCCAGCGCTTCCGGCCGGCCTTGCCGATTTGGACATTCATGTGATCTTCGTTACCCACAACACCGATGGTGGCATAGCACTTTTTAAAAACCATACGCATTTCCCCGGA
>JAISRW010000138.1 GCA_031273405.1 Treponema sp. | reverse complement strand
GTCAAGGCATCATGGGCATCACGGCGGCGGCGGTAAGCAGGGAAGAGGGAGCGGGTTTCGTGTTCGTTTCACTTTTTTCCTTAATCCCAAATAAGCTGGAAAAGCTGCCTTGAATTTACACATGAGCCGGGCCAAAACTCGGTTAGTGCGAACCTACGGTTCGATGGCCCGGCTCTTGGAAAAAGCGGTCCAATCGGACTAAAGTCCGGCCCGCTTTTTCTCCTAAATCTAGGGTTGCAGTTCCAAAATCTGACATTGCGGACCTCCGGTCCGAAAATTCCGGTTCTCCTGCTGATCTTTCTGCCGGCTACTTGACCTCTCTTATCGCAGCGAGTAAATTTAAACTATGACGGATGTTCATAACGACGTGTTAGAAGACGAGGATTTTGATACCATCTTGTCCCCGGATATTGATTTTAACGGGACCCTCAATTTTGAGAAACCCTTCCTTATCCGGGGGAAACTTTCGGGCGAAATAGCCGCCCAGGGGCTTCTGGTGGTGGATGAAGACGCGGTGGTAGAAGCCAATATCAACGCTCCCAAGGTGATAATCCGCGGTTCCGTAAAGGGCAATGTAACGGCCGAGGAAAAGGTTGAGGTTACCATTACGGGGAAGCTGATAGGGAATGTGACATCCCCGGAGATTTTTATGGAAACCGGCTGTATTTTTAACGGACGTTGTTCCATGGTTGGAAGAACCGCAGGATCATGATGCACTACACCGCTCCTGCCGCGCTTCGGCGGTATAAAGCGACGGTTTGTCTGTTTTTTTTATTTTTCCTCCTTTTGGGCTTTTCGGGGAAAGAGGCGCTTTTTGCCCAAACCCGGCCGGACGCCCTGGTGGAATACCGGAACGGCAGCTATGAACTGGCGGTATCCATCTGCCTGAACGAAATCGCGGCTAATCCCGGTAATCTGGAATCCCATGTGGTTATCTGCTGGAGCCTCATTCGCCTGGGCCGCTACCAGGAAGCCATGATCTATGCCGAGGCAGGGCGGAATATAAGCCGCTATGACACCCGAATCATCGAAATCCTGGGAGAGATCAATTATTACGAAGGCCGCAACAGCGAGGCCCTCCGGTACTTCCAGGAATATATCAACCTGGCTCCTGAGGGCCACCGGATCGATATGGCCTACTATTTTTTGGGCGAAATTTACATACGCCTTGGGCGTTTCCGCCACGCGGACATCGCCCTTTCCACGGCGGTTCACTGGGTTCCGGGTAACGCGGCGTGGTGGATCCGGCTGGCCTATGCCCGGGAAAGGGCCGGTGATCTGGCCGAAGCCATAACAGCCTATGAAAAAGCCCTTTCCCTCGATTCCCAGCTTGCCGACGCCCGCCGGGGCCTTGATCGGGTCCGCCAGGCCATGGCAGCCCGTTAGGGGCGGCCGGACTGCTTGCAGAATGACCGGTATTTCAGCGATCCCCGAAAGCCCTCCTCCGCCTAAGCCTGCCGCCTCGGTTTATACCCTGGGCTGTAAACTTAACCAGCTTGAGAGCGAATCCATTGCGGATGCCTTTAGGCAGGCAGGGTTTTCTATCATCCCCTGGAACGAAACTTTTCAGGCCGGGGACGCTCCCGGAGAGCCGGATATTCTGATAATCAATACCTGTACGGTAACTTCCCATTCAGAGCAGAAAGCCCGGCGGGTAATCCGCAAGGCCCTGCGGGATTTTCCCCGCGCCCGCCTGGTCGTTACCGGCTGCTACGCCCAGGTGGACGCCGCCGCCCTGGAGAGCCTCGGGGACGAAGAGGGGATTGCCGCCGGGCCTGGGGCGGAGAAAAGGCTTTTCGTTATTCCCGGGGATTTTAAGGACCGCATCCTGGATTTGCCCCGCTTCCTGGCCGTTAAAACGCCCCCTGGCGGTTCTTCCCGGGAGCCTGGGGCCTTAATCGAATCCTGGGCCCTTGGAGCCTCCGTGACCGCCGGCGGGGACAGGGCGGAAGGTTCCTTCAGGTTCAGCCCCGGCGGCTTTTCCTTTCATTCCCGGGCTTTTCTCAAGATACAGGACGGCTGTGACAACCGTTGCGCCTATTGCCGGGTAAGCATTGCCAGGGGAAAAAGCCGGAGCCTGGGAGCGGCGGAGGTTTTGGCCGCCCTCCGGGATTTGGAGGCCCGGGGCTTTGGGGAGGCTGTCTTAACCGGGGTAAATCTCAGCCAGTATAAGAGCGCTGCTTCCGGGGTTTCGGATCTCTCCGCTCTCCTGGAATACCTCCTGGAAGGGACCGAAAGGATACGGATACGGCTTTCTTCTATAGAGCCGGGCGTTTTCAGCCCCCGGTTTATCAGGGCCCTTTCCCATGAGCGGGTGAGGCCCCATTTCCACCTTTCCCTTCAGTCAGGGAGCGATGCCGTTCTCAAGCGGATGGGGAGGGCTTACAGCGCCGGGGAGGCCATGGAAGGCATAGAGCAGATCAAATCCGCCAGGGACGATCCCTTTCTGGCCTGCGATATTATCGCCGGCTTTCCCGGCGAGACCGCGGGGGAATTTGAAAAAACCCGCGAATTCTGCCGCCTGGCCGGTTTTGCCGGAATCCACGCCTTTCCCTTTTCGCCCAGGCCGGGAACCGCGGCGTGGAATTTCAAGGACCGGGTCAGCGAGAGGGAAGCGGGCCAAAGGGTAGGGAGTCTGGGATCTCTTGCCCGCTGTTCCAGGAAAGAATACGTAAACCGCTGGATGGGCAGGGAGGTTGAGTTCGTTGCCGAGGCGGAGAGGGGAAAAACGCCGGGCTTTATCCCGGGGATTACCGATAACTATCTGAGGCTCTTTGTTCCCCTTGAGGGAAAAGAGCCCCCTCCCCCGGGAAGCCTGTTGATGTGCAGGATCAGGCCCGGGAGAGAAGGCGAAAGCCCGGGCAACGGCCGCTTTGATGCCGCCGCCGACTGGTTGCAGGGCCAGCGCATACAAACTCATTTTCTTCATAAGTTATGTAGTTTCGGACCGGAGGTCCGGCGGGATTTGTAAGGGGTAAAAAGTTTATATGCCCTCGCCCTGCGATTGGTTGTTGTTGAATTTATTGCTGCAATAGGTGTATAATTAATAATAGGATGAATTTTGAGTTGACTGCTTGAGGCCGGCTGCTGCCGGGAATTTTATGGTTTCCGGCAGTTTGCCGCGCCCGAAGCGCGGTAAACTTCTAAGGCGGCCGCGCAAGGGATAGAAACGGAAATCCTTGTTTAGCCGGAGGCTGAACAAGATTGGAGTGAATAGCCCGGTCCCCGGCGAAGCCGGGGATGCGCCCAAATTATAAAACTCGGCATCCGGCTTAATGCGTCCGGCCTAGTTATAGAAGGCAGTCGAATTTTGCATATCCGGAGCTTTCCTGGAACCCCGGTTTTTGGAAAAGACGCTTGGATTTCGGGGTTAAGGACAGAGGTTTAGTATGATGAAAAAAATGATGGTTTCGGGGGCTTTGCTGTCCCTGGTTTTTGTTTCCTGTACCGATTTTTTCACCACTTCCTGGGGGCGCTGGGCGGCCAGGGATCCGGCAAATTTAATTCCCAAAGTTACCGCCGGCAATGTGCAGGAACTCATTGAGATGGCCGAGAACAACCCCGATTTATCCCTGGAAGTGCTCAAGGGGATAGGCAAGAGTGTGGGAGGCGCTTCGGGGAAAGATAAGACCGACTTGCAGAACGCGGCGATAACCGCGGCGCTCAACGCGTCGGATTTGACGAACGCCCTTATGAACAGCGGTTCGAACATGTCCAGCATGGAAGACCCGGCAAAGGTCAAAGATAGTATGCTCAACACCTTAAACGGCCTGGGTAATCTGACGCCTGCCGCGGACAATCTTGCCGCGATTCTGCCGGGCCCTGCGGACGGTGCCGCGTTTGACGCCTTTGCGGCCACGGCCAGTGCGGACGACCTTGCCATGGCCGCCGCCCTTATCATGGCCGGGGAAGCGAAAAAATCCGGGGACCCCAACGGTTATGTTTCCGGTTATATTCGGGGTTCATCGCCTCTTGCCGAAGCGCTGGCCGCCAAGGCGGCAGAAAAATATGCCGACGGCAGCGGCGATAACAGCGTTCTTAAGGATCTTCTGGATGAGCTTGGCTTGACCCCCGCTCCTGCGCCTCAGCCTTAAAGAGCCGCGGATGCGCCGATTTTTTGTCCCCGGAATATGCTTATTCTTTCTTTTTGCCTCCTTCAGGCTGTCCGGGGAAACCATAGAACCCTTTGTTATGCCTTCGGCCCGTTTTGCCGGCATGGGCGGGCGGCATGCGGCTGCGGGGGACGATTTTTACTCCCTTTTCACCAATCCCGCCGCCTTTGTGGATGTGCAGGAGCAGTTCAGCGTTGCGGAAATCAGCATCAGCACCTATGGGCCTGTTTTTGAGCTCGTCGACCTCTTTATGGGGAATGCCGGTTCCGGAAGCGACCTGGATATTTCGGGAATAGTCGGACCCAAGGGATTCGCTGCGGGCCTTGATCTAGGGGGCCCCCTTTCTATGGGCTGGGTGGGCAGGGGCCTGGGGCTGGGGCTTTTTAACCGCGTTAAAACAACCGCGGCGGTAAGGGGGACCATGATCCGGCCCCTGATATCGGGGGAATTTCTCCTTGTCGGGGGGTATTCCTTGAGGATTATCGATAATAACGGCCACTGGTTTGATGCGGGTTTTTTGGGGAAGGGTTTTTTCCGGGGCGCCCTGAGCCTGGAGGCCTCAATATTTAACGCCGCCACGGTTTTTGATAACCCCATGGAAAAGCCCTTTAAGACCAATCTTGGCCTAGGGCTGGATGTGGGAATCCGCTATACCTACAGGGAGAATCTTACCCTTGCCCTGGTTTGTTATGACCTATATTCTCCGGTTCTGGTTACCCCCTATGATTCCATGAGCGCCTTCGGCAATAAATCGGGCCCTTCCGCGGGAGGCGCTTCCTACGCCACCGTGGAGCGCCGGCTGGATTTTGGGGCAAAATACCGAATCCGCTGGGCTTTTATCGAAAGGTATATTTCGGCTATCGCCGTCATGGCCGATTACCGGGATTTTCTGGATTTCTTTTCGCTCATTCCCCGTAATCCTATTTTGAATGTGGTCCTCGGCCTGGAAGTAAAAATTCTTAACGCTCTGAGCTTCCGCTTCGGGGTTAGCGAAGCGCTCCCCGCCTTCGGTATGGGACTCAACCTCTCCTTTGCGACCCTCGATTTCGCTATCCGGGGCAAAGAGCTGGGACTGGACCCCGGCGTCCAGTCCGTCTACGCCCTGGATCTGGGCCTCCTCTTCAGGTACTGACAAACACTCATTATCCCGAGGCTTTCCCGTCGAACCGCGAACCGCGAACCTTCGGTTCGATGGTTCGATGGTTCGATTCGACTTCGCGGTTTATATTCTTCATGCTTATTTATAGGTCAAGTTTAGGGCAGAGCCGCGCGGTATGTTGTTCTCTAAAGGTATTGGACTCGGGTTTAATACCTTTATGACCGCAGCAGAGCCGGAAGCAAGCTTGCTTGCCGGTATTAAACCCTCTCCACGAATAAAACCGCGTACTACTACAGCGAAGAACCTTTCACCGGTACTGGTGAAGGTGTTTCGCCAGGGTGGGTGAAAAGGCTTCAAAGGTACTATTCCATCCGCAGGTATTCCCCCACCCGCAAAGGCCTGAAACGGCCGGCCTCGGCGGGGTTTGCTTTGCGGTATTCGTCCAGTTCGTAAAGGGGGTAGAGCAGGGGTTCGTCGCTCAGGCTGATGACGCCGAAGTGCACGGGGAGCGCGATCCGGGCCTTGAGGTCGGCAGCGGTTTTGATGAATTCGGCCACGTTCATGTGGGAGTAGTGCATGAACCAGCGGGGCTCATAGGCGCCGGCGCCTATCAGGGCGTAGTCGATATTAAAGCGGCGGCCGTATTCGGCAAAGCCGCGGAAATAGCCTGTGTCGCCGGAAAAGTAAACCGTCCTGGAGCCCTGAATCAGCCAACTGCCCCAGAGGGTCGCGTTCCGTTTCTGCCCTATCCTGCGTGACCAGTGCTGGACCGGCAAAAACGTATAGGTAAGCTCCCCTATCTTGACGCTCTCCCACCAGTCAAGCTCATAAACATCTTTGGCGCCGAGAATCTCGAAGGATCTTTTTAGTTTGAGGGGGACCAGAAAAACCGCGCCTTTTTTTATCAATGCTTCAATAGAGTAAGTGTCCATGTGATCGTAATGATTGTGGCTGATCACCACTACGGGCCGCCGGGGAACCTGGTCAAAATCAAACTTGATCTTCACCTGCTTCCCCACGATCACCGCCGAATCGGAAAAGAAGGGGTCCGTAAATACGGTTTCGCCGTTCATTTTGATGATAGTCGAAGCATGGCCGGCGAAAGAAATGCTGTCAAAGTTTTTATCTTTAAGATAAGAATAGTCGTTTTTCCGCCGGGAATAGTTTTCCTCCGGGAAGGAGGCGAAGCGCATCTTGTCCCTGAACAAAAAGCCCCCGCCGCCTGAGGGCCGGGGCTGGCCGGAGCGGAGGAGCCAGGGGTTAAAAAAGAGCCCGTCCTCGTCTACATGGGGCGCGTACAGCAGGGAGACATCCTCGGCGGCGACCTCCTCCGCCCACAGGTCTTCGGAAAATTCAGGCATTGGAGGCGGCGGGGCGGAAGCGCAGTTGGGGAAAAACCCCGCGGCGGCAATCAGGGCCGCCGCAAGCGCGGTAAGGCGGCGTTTCACTTTGTTGACCGCCGGCTGTTACCAGCAGCAATAACCGCCGTCGATGATTATGTCCGCACCGGTGGCAAAATCCGAAGCCGGCGACGCCAGATACACCGCCGCCCCCTGGAGGTCCTCGGGCAGGGCCATACGCTTCATGGGGGTAAGGGCCAGCCACTTGGACTCCATGCTCCGGCCCTCGGGGGTTTTGAGGAGGTTTTCTACCAGGGCGGTCTTGGTATAGCCCGGACTGATGCTGTTGACCCTGATGTTTTTGTCCGCCCATTCGGCGGCAAGGCTCCGGGTCAGATGGAGCACCCCGGCCTTGGACGTGTTGTAGGCGCACTGGTTCTGGGGGGTGTTTACAATATGGGCCGACATGGAAGCGGTATTGATGATCTTACCGTAGCCCTTTTTCGCCATTTCAAGGGCCTCGGCCCTGGCGCAGATAAACACCGCATCCAGATTCAGGGAAAGGATCTTCCTCCATTCGGAAAAATCCTGGGTCAGCGCGTCGCGCCAAACCCCCATGCCGGCGTTATTAACGCCTATGGTAAGAAAGCCCCATGTATCCGCCACCGTCTTTACCATCTTAGCGGCGTCATCTTCATTGGTCACGTCCGCCTTAACGGCAATGGCCTCAATGCCCGCCTTTGTCAGGGCCTGGGCGGTTTCCTCGGCCGCAGTCGAATTGATATCCACCACGGCGATTTTCGCCCCCGCTTCTCCCAGGGCAAAACAAAAAGCCTGCCCTATGCCCTGTCCGCCGCCTGTAACCAGGGCGGTTTTGCCATCCAGCCTGAACCGATCAAGAATAGCCGCCATATCATGCTCCTCGCGATTATAATGATTGCCGCCAAAAGGGCGTATATCCGATTATATCAACTATATTTAAGTTTATCAAAGGACTGAGCCGGTTCCAAAACTCGGTTAGTGCGAACCTACGGTTCGATGGCCCGGCTCTTGGAAAAAGCGGTCTAATCGGACTAAAGTCCGGCCCGCTTTTTCTCCTCAATCTAAGGTTGCAGTTCCAAAATCTGACATTGCGGACCTCCGGTCCGATGGAACTGCCTCGACTTTTTAAGCCCCCGCCCCACAGAATCAGTGAAGCCTGAATCTGGCCGACAGTTCTTTAAGATGGCTGCCGATGAAAAGGGCGCCGTAACCGGTGAGCACCGCCCCGATGGTAAGCCCCGCGGGAAGCAGGAAAGAAGGGCCCTCCGCGCTGGCGACTTTGGAAAATCCTAATCC